>NZ_JARKVQ010000015.1:0-61821 GCF_029946565.1 Iodidimonas sp. MBR-22 | reverse complement strand
CGCTGCCACGATCCAGGACATCGCCGCAGCCGAGAAGATCTCCGACAGGTTCGTGAGCCGAATGATGCGGCTCGCCTTTCTGTCGCCGGAGGTGCTCGAACACCTCATCATCACGCGCGTGCCGCCGGCGCTTTCGTTGAACGACCTTGCCGCAGTCGCCGACCGGTCATGGGCGGAGCAGATGCAAATGGTGTTCGATGCCCCCCAAGAATAGCGCCGATCGCAACAACTCCTATCCTTGGCCCCGTCGAAACGAGATGCGCACCCGATCCGCTATCTCGGTACGAGGTGCCGGGTCGGCGCATCGCTCGCCAGCACCAGCCTTATCGATCGTTTTGCCCGGCTGAGGGCCACATACAATAGCCGCCCGCCAAGCACGTCATCCGGGTATTGATGGCGATCGACGGGGCAGAGCAATACATGGTCGAAATCGAGCCCCTTCGCCTTGTGAATGGTGCTTACCATCTGCGACGGCCACTTGCGCCGCCGCCTTATGCGTCCGAGCGCGCTGCGAAAGGCACGTGGATCGTCGGTCCGATCGAACCCGCAGAGCGCCCACACGTGATCGGCGAAGCGGATTGTGTATCCGGGGGGCAGCGTGTCGCGGACCATGCGCATCGCCACCGCCACGCCGCGATGATCGGGCGATACGTAAATCGGCTCTAAACAACCGAGCCACGCTATCTGGTTGCGCCCCGCGCGATCGCGGTTAATCGCGGCGCCTAGCCGTCCGCGAAGCCCGTTAGACAGATCGGCGGTCAGGCCGACTCCGATGACCGCAAGGAAATCGAGAAAGGCACCGGCCAACCCCTGCGCGTTACCGGCTTGCGCTTCCAGCCCTTGGATCAGTACTTCCAGCTCATCAAGTTGCGCACCTTCGTTCAGAGGCGCACGCCAACCCCCGGCCTGTGCCGAGGACTTTGCCATATTCCCGAGGAACGCGAGGACAGCAGCGCTATCCGGCGCTCCGTTCAGGAAGGCATGCACCTCCCGGCTTGCTGTCGGCATGTCCCGGAAGCGCTCACGCCCCGCCAGAGCATTGTGCGAAACCGTCCACACGCAGGCGGGCGCATCGCGCAGGACAACGGGGTTTCCAGCTTTCAACGCCGCACGGCTTGCCATGATCCACTCGCCAAGTTCAGGCGCACCCGCCCACCGATGCGGCTCCTCGAGCAATCCTCTATCGTCCGCCGCAGCCCAAAGCGCATCCCAATCCACATAGCCGTTATCGTTTCCCGGATGGATAGCCTGCATCGGATCGCCGAAGATGCGCAGATGCGCGTTGCCGATCTCCCGCAGCAGCCTCACCGCCTCGTGCTGGTGAACGCTGGCATCCTGGTGTTCGTCCAGCACGATGACCGGGTAGTGAGCGGCGACAGCGCGCGCCACGGTTGGGGCCCGGCGGAACAGCTCGACCGCTTTCTCGCTCAGCGCGGAAAACGGAATGCCGTCGGCGGGCCTGCCCAAATGCGATTCAATCGGGGAAGGCAGGCCAAGCGGCTGCGCGTAGGCGCCAATGGCTTTGAGGAAGAAGCTGTCGCAGGTCTCAACATTGATCTTCCTGCCCAGCGCGGCGCACTTGCGCTGGAACTCGCCGCACGCTGCATGGGTATGGGAGAGCAGCAGGACCTTGCCGGACGTAAGCCGCCCGGCGGCTTCACCTGCATATTTGGCGGCCTTCGTTGTCTTGCCGCAGCCGCCTGCGGCCTCGATCACTACGACCGGCGCTTCGGAGTGGAGCTTTTCATCGACTTCCCGCGTCATGCAGCGGTCGCCCGTTCGACCGCATCGACGAAGGCTGCCAACTTTTCGTTCAGCTCCTGCGGCACCGGATCAAGACCCAGCAGCTTGTCCGCCAGCAGGAAACCGCCATCGAAAGACTTGAACCACCCGCTCGGTTTGCGCTTCCCGTCGCGTGGCGGGCATGCTGCATTGCATAGCGCCTTGACGAACGCTTCGCGCCCGTAATCGGCGAGTAGCTGTTCGGCGGTTCGGTCCTTGTCTTCGGACCCGAGCGCCGCACGCAATTCCGGCAGGCAGTGCCGTGCGGGCCTGCCTCCGTATTCTTCGGGCCAGGTTACGACCAGCGGCAAGACATTTTCGGGTAGAGCGCCGAGCACGGCATGTTCCAGTGCCGCGCCATCATCCCAGCGCAACACCGCCGCCTGCTTTCCTATCTCTTCCCAGCTCCCGTCCTTTCGTCCCTCGTCGTCGGCCACCGCTCCGATTTGAAAGCCCGCCTTGAGCAGGGCCTTGCAGATAGCAACCGCCCGGTCATGGCCGCCACCATCAACGCAGAAGATCCCGCGCACGGGAAAACCGTCGCCGAATTTCGAGATGAGCAGTCGCGTCACAAAGCCTTGCTCTGTGATTCCTTCACAGACTACCGGCAACCGCGCGAGAACAGCTTCAGGTTGCTTCGTCAGCAGCTCCCCGATCTCCTTACCTTCCAGCGCCGTCAATTCATGCACCCGCGGCGCACGCGCCTGCGCGGCCCGCACGGCTTCGCCCGCTCGCCGGGGTGGCACAATGTTGATGCGCGAGATAACCGCGCCCAACGTTGCACCCGCCGAGAGGATGGCGGGCGCATGCGTTGTAATGAACGCTTGGCGCTTTCCGTCCTGATTGAGATCGCCAATGAAAGCGCGCTGACGGTAAGGTTCGAGGCCCGACTCCGGTTCATCTACTACAGCGAGCGAGACGCTCTCGGCGATGATCGACGCAAGTTCCAGTGTCGCGAGGCGGCGCGTGCCAGTACCCCAAGCGGGCAGCGGCAAGGCGCTCTCGTCATTCTCTCCGATCATCAGCCCGACACTTGCGGCGAGCGAAACGCCGGGCGTGCCGACGAGCCCGAGCCGGACAGGATTCGGTAGGCTGCGTTTGCTGAATTGCTTGTCGATGCGTCCGAGCGCCTCTTTCGGCTCCTCGCCGAGCCGGTCATGAATAGGCGTGTTCAGAATGGCCTGAAGGATCGACTGCCGTAGCTGCTGGCCTTCCATGTACCGGTCCAACGCACCGCCTTGCACGAGCCTCAGATCGCGATCCCAGCGATCGGCGATGCCTATCCGCATCAGGCCGATGCGCTGCCTCAATGCCCGCGAAAACGGCACGCGCGTTTCATCGTCTACACCGATCACTTCGTAGATGGCTTCTTGGTCCGGGGTGCCGGTCAGGCGGCAGACCATCACAGCTTCGGCGCCACCCTCGTCCGGCAGATCAGTGAGCTGTCCTTCGCGCCAGCCGCGCAGCGGCGGTAGCGGAAACCTGTCGCTCTTCAGGATCGACGCATCGCCGACGGCGAGCACTGCTTCGATTTCAAAGCCTCTGTCAAACTCGCGCCGGAAATAATCGAACTCGGAAATGTTCATGTTCGGCGCGGGCGACAGCAAGGCTCCGATCGCTTCAAGAATTGTGGACTTGCAGCTATCGCCCGGGCCGACGATCATGTTCATTCTAGGAGCCGGGCACCACTCCAGATGTTCGATGCCACGGAATCTCTTGATTCTGAGCAGTCGCATTGAAGGTATTGGTACGACAGGCGCTTGTTTCGCTTCTCCGGCCATTGTCCAACTCCAAGTAACTTCAATTCATAGGAGCCGATTAGAATTCTGACCACAACCCATATTACCACGAAGCCCAATGCGCTTCTTTTCGCGCTGCAACGCCCACTTCGGGTGTCTCTGATTGAATGCCTGACGGGAGAACCGCGGTGAAAGGTTCGGTCGGCGCGAAACTGTAAGCTACAGAAATCATTGCAGTTTATTAGACCGAACCGAAAACGGCGAGGTTCGGTCGGATAGAGACGAAAGCCGTTCAGAGACCGAAAATCGGCGCTGCGCCAGTCTCTGAGGTTCGGTTGGCTTCAGCAAACCCCTTTGAAACTTGGGAGAAATTCGGCGCTCATGGAGCGTCGCTCAAGGTTCGCGACTGGAAACTGGCGGAGGGAGAGGACGCTCGGACAAACTCGCTCGAAGTATGCCCCACATCCCGCCAGAACGCCCTCGTATTCGTAAGTGAATCTTCGCCACCGCAGAACTTCTCTGGTCAAGGAGAATGGCCGCCACATGCCGGTTTCGGCGCTCGCGCCAGTATTGCCTTGATAGTGTTCCCCACCCACGCCTTCGTTGCGTCGCAGTCAAAGTGGTCTGCGCGAAAGGAAGCGGATATGAAGGCAACATGCATGAACCAACTTGAATTGGCGGTGCGCTGGAGGATCAGCCATCGCACACTTGAGCGGTGGCGCTGGACCGGTGAGGGGCCGAAGTTCCTCAAGGTGGGTGGCCGGGTGGTCTACCGTATGTCCGACGTCGAGGAATACGAGCAGGCGATGATCCGCTCAAGCACTTCCGACATCGGCAACGCTCAGCAAGCTGATGCCTGACACCGCTCCTGGATGACGGCCGGGTGCGGTGCGGGCCTCATCGCTCCCTCGTGCCAGCCTGCGCACGAGCTCTCCCAATTTCGATTGATTCCACGCCATTTCTCGGATAGCTTGATCGAAAGTCAAGAAACTGGGCTCGCCTAGTTACAAGACGGATCATGTCGCTGGGAGTGCATGGTGGAAAGAGAGAAGGCAGATCTTCGATGGGGAGTCGAGCAACGGCTCGAATTCATCGAGTTCCGCCTGTTTTGGGAGGGGCATGTGAATCGGGGCGATTTGATGAGCGCGTTCGGAGTGTCGGTGAACCAGGCGTCCACCGACCTGAACCGCTACATCGGGATGGCACCGGAGAACATGCAGTACGACAAGAGCGGGCGTGCGTATGTCCGCGGCGGAGCGTTTGCGCCGCTTTACCTCAAGCCTGACGCCAGCCGATATCTCGCTCAACTTAGGTCCGTCGCCGATGGCATTCTAGACCGAGCTGACGCATGGATCGGTCAGTTTCCATCCTATGACGCCGCCCCAACGCCCGTGAGGGGTGTCAACGCCAAGACACTGCGTTCAGTGATCGCCGCGATCCGGCGATCCGAAGCGATTGAAGTCAAGTACCAGTCGCTTTCCCGGCCCGAGCCTCGCTGGCGGTGGATTGCACCTCACGCCGTCGGCTTCGACGGGTTCCGCTGGCACGCACGAGCTTTCTGCCTCACCGACCAAATCTTCAAGGATTTCTTGCTCTCGCGGATCGTCGAAACTCGCGGAACTCGCCCGAGCGACGTCACTGCCGATTCCGACGCTGACTGGCACGAACGTGTAACCTTGGAAATCGGACCGCATCCCGAGCTGTCTGATACTCAGAAGAAGGTGATCGCGCTCGACTATGGGATGCGCGGCGGACGGACCAAAATCCAGGTTCGAAGAGCGCTCCTCTATTACGCGCTCCGGCGCCTCGGGCTTGATACCGACCCTGGCGCACGCAAGCCGCAGGATCAGCAGATCGTACTTTTGAACCGGGAGGTAGTCGATGCAGATCATCGATAACACCTCCCATCTCCTCGGTGATGATCTGAAGGCTTCGGTCGGCCGTGGCACTCGTTTGCGGATCGCCGCGTCTTGCTTCTCCATCTACGCGTTCGAAGCTTTGAAGTCCGAATTCTCGAAGATCGAAAGCCTGCAGTTCATCTTCACGGCCCCTACGTTTGTCCCCACCGAAGTAACCGACCGCCTCCGGAAAGAGCGGCGGGAGTTCTTCATTCCCAAGGCGCGAAGAGAAAGCGGCTTATACGGCACGGAATTCGAGATCCAGCTCCGCAACAAGCTTACTCAACGCGCCGTCGCTAGGGAGTGCGCTGACTGGATCCGCAAGAAAGCTAGATTCCGTTCGAACACGACCAAAGCGCCGATGCAGCAATTCATGCATGTCGCCGGGTCTGAGGGCGAAGTCGCCTACATGCCGATTAGCGGGTTCACGGCCGTTGATCTCGGGTACCAGAAGGGTGATGCCGTCTCAAACTTCGTGACCCGTTTCAATGATCCGGCACATGCCAAGATGTACCTTCAGCTGTTCGATCAAATCTGGTCGGACCCCGACAAAGTTAATGATGTCACGGCCGCGATCTGCGAGCACATCGAGTCGGTCTATCAAGAGAATTCGCCTGAGCGCATCTATTTCATGATGCTTTACAACATATTTCACGACTTCTTGGGTGAAGTCGACGAAGACGTCCTTCCAAACGATCTTACCGGCTATCAGGAAAGCGTGGTCTGGAACAAGCTCTTCAACTTTCAGAAGGATGCGGCGACCGGCATTATCAACAAGCTCGAAACATACAATGGCTGCATCCTCGCCGACAGCGTGGGCCTTGGAAAGACGTTCACGGCGTTGGCGGTGATTAAGTACTACGAGCTAAGGAACCGATCCGTTCTCGTGCTTTGCCCCAAGAAGCTCGCGGACAACTGGCGAAACTACAACACGAATCTGACCACAAATATCTTTGCCAAGGATCGATTTAACTACGACGTCCTCTGTCACACGGACCTGTCACGGACGTCTGGCGACTCCTTCGGCATCCCCCTGAACCGGGTGAACTGGGGCAATTACGACCTAGTTGTCATCGACGAGTCCCACAATTTCCGCAACAATGACGTCTATAAGGACCGTGAAACACGCTACCAGAAGCTCATGAACAAGGTCATCCGCGCTGGCGTGAAGACCAAGGTTCTGATGCTCTCAGCGACGCCGGTAAATAATCGTTTCAATGATCTGCGGAACCAGCTCGCCCTCGCCTATGAGGGGCAATCCGAAGCGCTCAGCAAGAACCTGAAGACGCAAGCCAGCATCGAGGAGATATTCCGTCGAGCCCAGAAGGCTTTCAACGAATGGTCTTTGCTGCCGCCGGAAGAGCGGACAGCGGCATCAATCCTGAAGACGCTGGATTTTGACTTCTTCGAGCTTCTTGACGCCGTGACCATCGCACGATCACGCAAGCACATCGAAACCTTCTACGACACCAAGGACATCGGCAAGTTCCCCCAACGGCGCAAGCCACTCTCGTTCCATCGCCCAATCACCGAGAAGTCCGACGTGATGGGGTTTAACGACATCTTCACGCAGCTTTCGGTCCTGAAACTCGCGGTCTATGCCCCGATCAGCTACATCCTGCCCAGCCGTCTCCGGAAGTACGAGGAAATCTACGATACGGAAGTTGAGGGCGGACGCGGCAAGCTGCGGCAGGCAGATCGGGAGCGCAGCCTTCAGGCGCTCATGACCACCAACCTGCTCAAGCGTCTGGAAAGCTCGGTCGCGGCGTTCCGACTCACGCTTCGGTCTCTCGGCGCCAACATCTCGCGCACCCTCGACGCGATCCGCGATTTCGAGAAAACCGGACGCAGCGGTAACGTCAGTGACTACCTTGCTGACGTGAGCGACTTCGACCCGGAGGACGATGACCTCTCCGGCCTCGACGAGTTCACGGTCGGAAAGAAGGTCCAGATCAGCCTCGCCGACATGGATCTGCCATCATGGAAGCACGACCTGGCTGCAGACCTCGTCCTTATCGAAGATCTGATTGCCTCGATGGAAAAGGTCAAACCGGCGGATGACGCCAAGCTCCAGCACCTGCTCGCCCTCATCAGGCAGAAGGTCGACGAGCCGTTAAACCCGGGAAACAGGAAGGTTCTGGTCTTCACGGCCTTCGCCGATACAGCCAACTATCTCTTCGACAACCTGGCGCCCTTCGCCGCACGGCTCGGGCTGCATGTTGGCAAGGTCACAGGGTCGGACGCCCCCAAGACCACGCTCAAGAAATCCTACGACTTCCAGAGCGTCCTCACGCTGTTTTCTCCGCGGTCGAAGGAAAAGGCCATCGTCTTTCCGAACGAGCCGGGCGAGCTGGACATACTCATCGGAACCGATTGCATCTCGGAAGGCCAGAACCTTCAGGACTGCGACTTCCTAGTCAACTACGACATCCACTGGAATCCGGTACGCATCATCCAGCGGTTCGGCCGGATCGACCGGATTGGCTCCACCAACAGTCAGATCCAGCTGGTCAACTACTGGCCCGATATCTCCCTCGACGAGTACATCAACCTCAAGGAACGCGTCGAGAACCGGATGGTGATCGCCGACGTCACGGCGACAGGCGACGACAACGTCCTCACCGCCAAGTCGAACGACATCGCCTACCGCAAGGAACAACTGAGGCGGATGCAGGAGGAGGTGATCGAGCTGGAGGACGCAAAGGCCGGCATCTCGATCACCGATCTCGGGCTGAACGATTTCCGGATGGACCTGCTCAATTACGTCAAGCAGCATGGTGAGCCCGACAACGTGCCCTTAGGAATGCACGCCGTCGTCCCTGCGCAGCCGGAGCTGGGGCTTCAGCCAGGCGTCATCTTCGCGCTGAAAAACATCCACGACAGCGTGAACGTCAACCAGCAAAACCGCCTGCATCCCTTCTACCTTGTCTACATCGACGACGACGGCCGGATCGTCGCCGACCACACCGAGGTCAAGCGCCTGCTCGACCTGATCCGATCCAGTTGCAAGGGGCGGATCGAGCCCATCCGCGACGTTTGCCAAGTCTTCAACGAGCGCACCGAGGACGGGCGCAAGATGGGCCGCTATTCCGACCTGCTCTCAAGCGCGATCCGTTCCATGATCGAGGTGAAGGAAGAAAAGGACATCGACAGCCTTTTCAGCGGCGGGCGGACCACGGCGCTGACCCACACCATCAAGGGGCTGGACGATTTCGAGCTGATCGCCTTCCTGGTCATCGAAGGGGGCGGCGAATGACCCTCTACGACTGGCCCCGCGCCGCAGCATTCGGGCGCGTGATCCCCAAGACCAAGATCTACGAGCACGCCGGGGCGAACACGGCACAGAAAGACCTCTTCGTGCGTGAGGTCGACCAGATCGTTTGGTCGCACAAGCTGGCGCCCGAGACGGTCAATCTCGCAGCGACGAAGCAGGTGGCAGAGATACAGGTCTTCCGCATCACCGCGCGTACCGCGACGCTGGACACGAGCGTGCTGCGCGCCATCGACAAGGCCATTCCCTTTCCGCTGATCTTCGAGGTGGCCCATGGCGGCCGCGTCAGACTGGCCGCGGCCTACAAGCGGCCGAGCGAGGCCGACAGCGCCCGCTGGGTGGTGGGCGACTATTTCCAGTGGGACTGGCTACCCGAGGACGCGCCGCGCACCCCGCTTCCGGTGGCGCTGAACATGGGCGCGCTGTATGAGCGGCTACTCGAGCCGCTGGTGGCCGGGCAGACGGCAAAGCTGGTTTCCGGCATGGGCGAGGCGCCGCGGACGCCCTTCACCCCTGCCGAGCCGGACCGCTCCGTGTCGCTGGAAGAGCGCATCGCGCAGGCCGAGGCGATCAAGGCGCAGACGCGTGAGGTCGAGCGGATCAAGGCGCGGCTGGGGCGCGAGAGGCAATTCAACAAGCGCGTGGCGATCAATGCCGAGCTGCGCGCGGCCAAACAGGAACTGGAGCGGCTGACCGGGGCGACCGCCCAGACCCCAGACATTTCCTAAGCGGCACTGTCATGGTTCAGCAGTATGAGAAGAATACGACACCAAACAAAGTGCATGACAATCAAGAACACAAAAACAGAAAGCGAGCCGATGAACACAGATTTCTTTAAAGACGCGACCGACGTAGTGCTCGAAGTCGAAGTGAACCCTGATGCTGCAGGTCGGTTTGAGTCACGATATCGAGCCATAACCAGTTCAAACCCTAAGCTCGGAGAGGGTTACCAACACCAACCGAACAAATGGGGCCTAGAAGTCCGGGTGTATTTCAATAGTGAGGTGGATATGTCCGATGAGTTCACCTCTATTGACGTCTATGTCGAGCAAGGTGACCGACCCTATCGCAAGCGCTGGGTCTATAGATTGAACGATCGCGAATTTTTCTGGTCGCTCGTTGAGGCTGGATATCGACTTGGCGAAAACTAATACTCTGACCACGTAAGGCAAACCGAGGGTGAAAACGTGACTATAAAAAAACTTGAAATGAAAACCCCTGAACTGTCACGGGATATCACAAATCAGCTTGCCAAGCTGCTGCCGGAAGCTGTGACGGAAGTGAGGAACGAGACTGGCGAAATTGAGCAAGTCATTGATTTTGAGCTGCTTAAGCAGATCCTTGATGGACAAGCCACAGAGGGTATGCGTGAGCGATACCATCTAAACTGGCCTGGGAAAGCTGCTGCACTCATTGAAGCCAATACATCCTTGGAAAAAACCGTTCGTCCATCCGAAGCCGATAGTCTGCATTTCCAGAGCACGAAGAACCTTTTCATCGAAGGAGACAACCTAGACGGGCTAAAGCTGATCCGCGAGAGCTACCTGGGGAAAGTTGATATGATTTATATTGACCCCCCCTACAACACAGGAAGTGACCTAATTTACAACGATCAATATAAGTTGGCCGCGGACGAATACCTCGAAAAGTCGGGGCAAGTTGATGGAATGGGAGGTAAGCTGGTAGCGAACTCTCAAACCAACGGTCGCTTTCATTCTGACTGGCTGTCGATGATGTATCCTCGGCTACGAATAGCCCGCCAACTTCTGTCCGATCAGGGGCTTATTTTTATTTCGATCGATGACAATGAGCGCGCTAACCTACAGAAGCTTTGCGAAGAGGTCTTTGGGGCCAGCAATTTCTTGGGCTGTTTCGTTTGGAAGCGCCGTAGTGGTGCCATGGATGCTGTGACCAATCTCAGTGAAGACCATGAGTACGTTTTGGTTTACTCGAAGTCGCAGGCCACCCTTAAAGGTGTTGAAAGAACATTTGAAAAATATATGAACCCGGACAACGACCCTCGGGGCCCTTGGATCTCAGATAACCTCAGCGCAGGGAAACCGGGGGGCGACACATACTATCCGATAACAGACCCAGACACTGGACACGAGTTTCTTCCTCCGAAGGGAAGATACTGGCCTTATAGCCGCCAAACTATGGCGCAAAAGATTGCTGAAGGCCGTGTCATATTTCCCAAAGGGCCGACTGGCACTCCGATGCTTAAGCGCTTTGCGTCTGAGGCAATGAAACCCACAATACCAGTATCATCTTGGATTGAACGCCCCGCTGGTGGCGGCGGACAAAGTACAATCGTCTCTCCAATGAATAGTTCTGCTACGACGGCGTTGAAGAACCTTTTCGGGGGCAAGCTGTTTTCATTTCCCAAGCCGGTTGAGCTAATAAAAGCACTCATTGAACAGGGCGCAGCGAAAGACGCGCTAGTTTTGGACTTTTTTGCAGGCTCGGGAACCACTGCTCAAGCAGCTTTCGAATGCAATGCGGCCGACGGTGGGAACCGTCGATGTATTTTGATTCAGCTGCCCGAGGCAATTGATGAAGGATCAGACGCATTTAAAGAAGGTTACGAGACCATTGCGGACTTTTCGAAAGAACGCATACGCAGAGCTGGTGCGATGGTTCTTGAAGGTGAATGTCGTCCCGGCTGGAACAAGGACGTCGGCTTCCGCGTCCTGAAGATTGATACGTCGAACATGCGGGACGTCTATTACCGTCCTGACGAAGTTAAACAGGCTGACCTGCTTACCGCCGTTGACAACATAAAACCGGACCGCACGGCCGAAGACCTGCTCTTCCAAGTTCTGGTGGACTGGGGTGTTGACCTGACGTTGCCCATCCGCCGTGAGAGCGTGCAGGGTAAGACCGTGTTCTTTGTCGACGACAACGCGCTGGTCGCGTGCTTTGACACTGGCATCACCGAGGAACTGGTCAAGGAGCTGGCCGGGCATGAGCCGCTGCGTGTCGTCTTCCGCGACAACGGCTTCGTCTCGGACGCGGTGAAGATCAACGTCGAACAGATCTTCCGCCAGCTCTCGCCCACCACCGACGTCAAATCGATCTGAGGGGAACAGCATGTCAGGCGCAATGAAGCTCAAGTTCAAGGTCCAGCCCTTTCAGACCAATGCCGTCGATTCCGTCGTGGACTGTTTCGCCGGTCAGCCGATGGTCAGCGGCATCAACTATCGGATCGACCCCGGAGCCAAAGCACAGACCAGCGCGTTCGAGGAAGGCTTCAAGAACGCCGACATAGCGCTGAGCGAGGCGCAGGTGCTGGCAAACATCCAGGATGTGCAGCGCCGCCAGAACTTTCCGTTCAGCCAAAGCCTCACCGACTTCACTGTTGTCAACGCGCGTGGCGAGCGGACACCGGCGCCAACGACCTACACTCGCGACGCGCTGGCGGCGAGCCGCTACCACCTCGACGTAGAGATGGAGACCGGGACCGGCAAGACCTATTGCTACATCAAGACCATCTTCGAGATGAACAAGCGGTATGGCTGGTCGAAGTTCATCATCATGGTGCCCAGCATCGCCATCCGCGAAGGCGTCTACAAATCGCTGCAGATCACCGCTGAGCATTTCACCGAAAGCTACGGCAAGAAGGCGCGGTTCTTCATCTACAATTCCAAGCGCCTGCACGAGCTGGAGAGCTTTTCGTCCGACGCCGGGATCAACGTGATGGTGATGAACATCCAGGCGTTCAACGCGCGCGGGGCCGACAACCGGCGCATCTACGAGGAGCTGGACGACTTCCAGTCGCGCAGGCCCATCGACGTGATCGCCTCGAACCGGCCGATCCTGATCCTCGACGAACCGCAGAAGATGGAAGGCGCGGCGACGATGGAGGCACTGCCGAAATTCAAGCCGCTGTTCATCATACGCTATTCGGCGACCCACCGGACCCAGCACAACCGCGTTCACCGGCTGGACGCGCTGGACGCCTACAACCAGAAGCTGGTCAAAAAGATCGCGGTGCGCGGCATCCAGACCCGCGGGCTGGCTGGCACCAACGCCTATCTCTACCTCGAAGGCATCGAAATCTCGAAGAAGGCCCCCGTGGCGCGGATCGAGATCGAGGTGAAGCTGGCATCGGGTGAGATCAAACGTCAGCTGAAACGTCTGGAGTTCCGCGACGACTTGTTCGTGAAGTCGGGCGACCTGGACCAGTATCGCGGCTTCACGATCAGCCAGATCGACGCCGTTAACGACACTGTCGAATTCACCAACGGTGAACTGCTGCGCGCCGGTGAGGCGAACGGCGACGTCTCCGAGCGCGACATCCGCCGCATCCAGATCCGCGAGACGATCAAGGCACACCTGGACAAGGAAAAGCAGCTGTTCGCACAGGGCATCAAGGTCCTGTCGCTGTTCTTCATCGACGAGGTTGTGAAGTACCGCGACTACGACGAAGCCGACACAAACGGTGAGTACGCGCGGGTTTTCGAGGAAGAGTACGAGCTTCTGAAGGCGGAGTACCTGTCGGAGCTTGCGATCGATAACGAGGCCTACCGGAAGTATCTCGCGGGCATCGACCCGGCCAAGACCCACAACGGCTATTTCTCGATCGACAAGAAGACGAACCGCCTGAAGGACCCCGCCGTTGGCGCACGCTCGGTCGATTCCGACGACGTGGACGCTTACGACCTGATCCTGAAAGACAAGGAGCGGCTGCTTTCCTTCGCTGAACCCACCCGGTTCATTTTCTCTCACTCGGCGCTGCGCGAGGGGTGGGACAACCCAAATGTCTTCGTCATGTGCATGCTGAAGCATAGCGACAACACAATTTCCCGCCGCCAGGAAGTGGGGCGCGGCCTGCGGCTGAGCGTCGACCAACACGGGGACCGGATGGACCATCCAGCGGTGGTGCACGACATCAACGTGCTGACTGTCGTAGCGAGCGAGAGCTACAAGGACTTCGTTGCCGGTCTGCAGAAAGAAATTGCCGAGACGCTTTCGTCGCGTCCACGACAGGCAACCGAGGAGTATTTCACTGGCAAGATATTCACGACCGAGCATGGCCCGGTCGAGGTGACTGCCGCCATAGCCAAGCAGATCTACCGCTATCTGGTAAAGAACGATTACACCGACGACGCGGACCAGATCGCAGATGCCTACCACGAAGCCAAGGCGGCTGGGAAACTGGCAGAGTTTCCCGAGGAACTGAAGCCTCACGCAGAGCAGGTGTTCCAGCTCATCGACAGCGTTTTCAGCGATGCGCAACTGCCCAAGGTCGATGACGGCCGCAAGCCCAAGACCAATCCCCTCAATGCGAACTTCGAGAAAAAGGAGTTCCAGGAGCTCTGGGCGCGGATTAACCGCAAGGCGGTCTATCGGGTGGAGTTCGATTCAGCGGAGCTGATCCGCAAGTGCGTCAGCGCGCTGGATAGCCAGTTGCGCGTCACACCTCTGCAATACACGGTTCAGGTCGGCGTGCAGAACGACGGATTGACTGACAGCCAGCTTCGCAGCGGCGACGGCTTCATGGTCACCAACACAACGACCGAGCACGGGGGCTCGATCCATTCTCTGGTGAAGTACGACCTCGTTGGGAAGGTGGCCGAAAACGCACAGCTGACGCGAGACACGGCGGCGAACATCCTCGGCCAGATCGCGCCTGCGGTTTTCGAACAGTTCACGAAAAATCCTGAGCACTTCATCTCAGAGGCCTCGCGCATAATCGCCGAGCAGAAGGCAGCCATGGTGATCGAGCGTCTCGCCTATGACGAAGTTGATGAACGGTACGACGTCGACATTTTCACAGCGAACCAGACCGGCCAGGATTTCTCCCGGGCCACGGCGAAGCTCAAGAACCACGTATACGACTACGCGATCACGGACTCCGATATCGAACGAGACTTCGTCAAGGAGCTGGATACGAGCAGCGAGGTCGTGGTCTACGCCAAACTGCCCCGCGGGTTCCTGATCCCAACCCCGGTCGGGGACTACAATCCCGATTGGGCGATATCCTTTAAGGCTGGCAGCGTAAGGCACATTTACTTTGTCGCCGAGACTAAGGGCACGATGTCGACCATGAAGTTGCGCGAGATCGAAAAGACGAAGATCGAGTGCGCACGCAAGTTCTTCGACGAGCTCAGCGAGCGCATCACTACGGATCGCGTAAAGTATGATGTGGTGACCGACTACAGCAAGCTGATGGACTTGGTCGGGCGCGCGGCATGACAAAGCCCCGCTCAATCAACATATTCCTTCTCGACGGCGACCCGAACGGCATCCGAGTGGCGCAGATTTCGATGTCCACAATCCAGGCCATCGCTTTTCGCCGAAACCAGCTTCGTCGAGTGCGAGAAGCATTTCCGGAGATCGAGAGACCGGGTGTCTACATCCTGATTGGATCTGATGATGAAGATACTGGCGGTCATGTAGGCTATATTGGCGAATCCGAAGGCGTGGGCGCTCGCCTTGCCCATCACAATTCAAATGAAACAGGCCGAGATGCGAAGGTTTTCTGGACGGATACTGTGGTCCTGATCAGCAAGGACGAGAACCTCACGAAGAGCCATGCGCGCTATGTGGAAGCCTGCCTTATTCGAAGCATCCGGAGCAATCCGCGCTGGTCGATCCCGAACACCAAGCGGCCTTCTGAAGATGCCGGCAAGCTTCCACTTCAAGATCGCGCAGCCATGGACGAGTTCGTCGATCAGACCAAAACGCTGGTTGGCGCGCTCGGCTGGGATCTCTTTCGCGAAATGAGGGGGCGACAGGTTGATGCTGCCCAGTTGTCCGGTGAAGAAGCCTCGGTCCCTGACGGGCATCGGTTCTTCTTCAGGGGCGAAGGATTTGCGGCCGAGATGAAACTCGGCCCCTCGGGTGACTTTTTGGTTCTCGCTGGCTCGAAGGCACGTGTCCGCACGACCACGACAATTCCTCGCGGAACGAGCACCCTGCGCAAGACCCTGCTGGAGACTGGTGTCCTGCACGATGACGGCCAGTTCCTGGTGTTCACCAGCGATTACAGCTTCACATCAGCGTCGGCCGCTGCAGCCACCGTGACCGGCGCGAGTGCCAATGGGCGTATCCTGTGGAAACTCGACGACGGTCGCACCTACGCTGATTGGGAAGCAAACCAAGATAACGGCAGCGGAACCTTCGCGACATCAGCTGGACCGCCGGAGGGTTAGTCATAGGATGTCCTTCCGTTTCTGGCGCCGCATCCGCATTGCCCCCGGGGTTACGCTAAATCTGTCGAAGTCGACAGCATCGCTGTCGTTCGGCCCGCGCGGCGCAAAATACACCGTCAGCCCGCGCGGCAACCGGGCCACGGCAGGTCTGCCGGGGACAGGCCTGTTCTACACCATGCACGAACCGCGCCGCGCCTCGGCCGCCAATGCGCCCCGTGTCGCCCAGCGCGACCAGCTCGACCTCGGCTTCTTCCGGCGGCTTTTCACACCGGCGGACGAGCGCGCCCTGGTTGATGGGCTGAAGGCGCTGAATGCAGGCGACGAGGGGTTGGCGCTCGCCGAATTCGAGAAGGTGCCCGACCTGCCTGATGCTGCCTGGATGGCGGGCATGCTGCGACTCAGGCGCGAGGAGTTTGCAACCGCGCGCCGTCATCTGGAGTCCGCGTTAGGCGATCTCGACCGGCTGGGTAGCCTGCTGGAGAAATATGGCGTCAATGCGCAGGTCACCTTTCCGGTGACACCCGAAGTCGATGCCCATGCCCGCCCTCGCGAGCGTGGCACGCGGCTGGCGCTGGTCGAGATCGCCCAGTTCGAGGGGGACCGCGCAGAGGCGCTGCGCCATGTCGAGCGGTTGCAGGCAATCGAACCGAGTGATCCGGTGGTCCTGCTGTCCTTCGCGGAACTAACCCTCGAGGGCGATACGGACCGCGCACAGCTGGAGCATATCGTCGCCCTGAGTGCCGGGATCACGAACGAGACGCCGGTGGAAACGGCTCTGCTGCTCTACCGCGGCCGCGCGCTCGCCCGGCTCGGACTGGCTGATGCTGCCATCGACGTGTTCACCCTCGCGCTCCGCCGGCGCAAGGACCGCGCTGACGGCCTCCTGCGCCAGCTGCGCTATGAACGTGCGGTGCTCTATGATCAGGTCGGTCGCAAGGCGCAGGCTCGCCGAGAACTGGAACGCGTCTACGCCGAGGATCCCGGATTCCTGGATGTGCGTGCGCGGTTGGGTCTGGAAGAATGACCGTCGGGCGTGATGATCCGCCCGCGCTCGCGACCGAGGTGCGGACCCTGCTGTCTGGCCGAAGCCGCCTGTTAATCCATTTGAATTCAACGGCTAACACGAGGGGATCGACAAGCCCGCGTCTGATCCCTCATGACGCTGTAGTCGGCGAGCATCTCGGCGATCGCCGAGCCTTGCGGCAGAGACCTTAGCTCCTCGGCCGCGCGCGCTTGGAACTCGCGGCTATACTCGACAACGGGTGGGCAGACGGTCGCCACGCGAGGGTCAGAACCGACCGTCGCGCAGGCGGTCAGCAAGCTCGTCGCGATCGCGAGGACGGCGAGCCGCCGCATCAAGCATCTGGCGTTGGACGTCATAGGACTTCTCCGAGGTTTCGAGGCGTTCCGCCAGCCGTCCCGCACGCTCGCCGGAGCGCCGGAGGGTGAGCAGGAACAAGAGCACCGCGAGCGTGATGGCGCCGTAGCGCAGGGCCGCCCGGCCCGATTGGCTGGCGGCGATCCCGGTGAACAGCGCGGCGATCATCGCTGCCCCCGTTTCCAGTCATCGAGGCGGGCATAGATCGCGACCCCGATGCCCACCAGCGCAACGGCGATGAACACCCAGCGCAGCGTGTCGAGGTAGGGCACGAGTGGCAGGATCGCTGACTGGGTCTCCGCCAGGACGGTTTGCGCCACTTCGACACCGGCGACGCCAAGCGTCGCCACCCCTGCGGCGCCACCACCTTTCATCGTACGGCTTTCAGCCAGAACTTCGCGAGCCGGTGCGGTTTCCTCGGCAAAGGCCGTGGGGCGCACCGGGAACCGCTCGCCCCAGATTCGCGCTGGCCCCATATCGACATGGATGAAGCCCGATCGCGGATAGAAGCCAAACCCCAGGAAGCCGACATCCCGGGCGGCCTTCTCGAAGGCGACCGGATCATGGTTTGCCATCGCGATATCGAAGGCGGTGCCGTCCAGATGCTTGGAGCGCGGTGCGCCACCGACCGTTCGATTGTGGGTCGGGCTGCGATAGGCCGAACGGATGATCAGCGGCTTGCCGAGCCGGTCGCGCAGCGCTTGGAGCTTGTCGAGCGCGTCCTCGTGTACGCGGATGGAGCCCGTGCCGCGGCAGGCGATTTCGGCAGGCGAGAAGTTCTTCCAGCGCCAGCGGTTTGTCGGCACATCGCGCCAGTGCTTGTAGGTGGTCGTGGTCATTGCATGTCTCCAGGCATAAAAAAACCCGCTCCTCTGCGAGGGCGGGCGGCGGGTATTCTGATGTGTGGGGAACTTACGGTGATGGGCCGAAGAGCTTCAGCTTGATGGCAATGCCGGCCATCAGGGCGAGCAGGATTCCGGTGGTGATGATGCGAACGGCAGTCTGGACAGCGGTCTGACGCGCCATCCGGAACCCGGCCAGCAGTGAGCGCAGATCGCGGATATCCTCAGCGGCATCCGTCCCGTCGATCCCGACCTCCTGCATTGCACGACGAGCGCCAGCTTCGGCTGCTCGTTCGAGCAGCCGCTCCAGCTCGCGGGCTGTCATGGCATCAAGCCTGTCATGTTCGGGCGTCATAGGGCGGGCCTTGCGATTTAGAGTGAAAGATTACTGGCGCTGGAGTGGCACTGCGCTGCGCAGGAGCGCAATCAGCCGACGGCGTAGCGCGCCGCCAGCCAGTCCTCGATGGCGAAGGTCGTCGTGTTGTTGAGTGTGCCTTGGTAGAGCAGGAACTCGTAAAGACGCCCGTGGAAATATCCTCCAGAGGACAAGCCGGTCGAACGCAGGAACTGCGTTGATGCGATGGCGGTGCTGACCAGATTGCTGCTCTGCGAGGTCGTCTCCCACAGTCCAGCACGGTTCTGCCGCACCCAGAAGCGGGTATTGGGAGACGAGGTGGTTCCAGCCGCGTTGCGACCGGCTGCCGCCATGATCAGCTGGGGATTGGCGATATTACCGATCCGGATCTGGGACTTGATCCAGTGGATTTGGCCGGCTTCGGGATCGCGGAAGTAAAATCCGACCTTGCCGCCGTTTGTCGCCGGTGAGCCGAGGATCGCGGGGAACTGATCGAGTGCGCCCACTGCGTCGGTGACAGTGAACACCGTAAACGGGCTGAGATTGGTGAGACCTGAGGGCTGGGAAAATGCCAGGTCTTCGAAATGCTGCTGCAGCGCGCGGTCGCAGGCAATGTAAGGCCGGCCATTGATGCCCCCGGTGCGATAGACAGGTTGGCGTGCGGACTCGCTCTGGGCCGCGTCCTCGGCCGAGCCGAGATTTAGCCAACGGGCGACAGGGTCGCCATCGCTGGCGGGGGAGCCCTCGTCATCGATTTGAACACCTTCGCTGGCGCTGAACCGGTAGAGCAGGTTTTCGGTCCAGACGAATTCTGGTTCGGGGGGCGCCGGAAGCGATCCGGACGCAAACAGCGATGTGAACAGGAGCGTCATGTGATGCGCCTCGCTGCGATGGTGAGGGAGATGCCTGCGATCGAAGGATCCGCGACGGCTGGCGCGAGGAAGCGGATGATGTCGCCGGGCGCGATCGTGACCGGTGCGCCCCCGGCGCTGGACAGGCCCACACTTGCGTCCGGGTTGAGGGTGATAGAGCCAATTGCAGTCCCGTTGCGGGTTATGACGATTGCGAACGCATCATCCGGCGGTGTCTCGGCATGGGCGACCGACCCTGCCAGCGATGCGGGGATCACAAGCGCACGCGGAATGACGACCGTGCCCATTACAGCGCCCGCCGCGGGGGTCTCATTGGCCACCATGCCGAAATCATAGACGGCTGCGCCGGACCCGGCCCGAAACAGGCCATTGGCGGAACCGTCGCAGATGAGGATCGCGCTTTCGCCCGGAACCAGCAGGACGCTTGCTGTCCCGCGCTGCACGGTGAGCGCATGCACCGCGTCCGTGTTCAGGACCGCGAACACCCGGCGCAGCTGAGGCAGCGTGATTGTCGAAGGACCTGAAAGCGCCGCAGCCGGGCGCAGCGCCATACTTGCGCGCAGCTGGGCGGCGGTGAGCGTCAGCGCACCGGTCGATAGATCGAGCGCCAGCGTGTCGGTCAGTGCCCTGTCGAGGGCATCGACGGCGTCGTTGATCGTGACCTCTTTCTGGTTCTGGGCGGCGGCGACATGGGTCACGGCCAGATTGGGGCTGGGCATCGGGTGTTCTCCCCCTATGGAATTTCTATTGTGACGGCGCGCGGGAATCCGCGACCCGCGACCTCGCTCAGTTGATAGACGGCGAAGGACAGAGCGACCGGCACCGCGCCGAAATCGGCGAGGATGTCGGCATTGGCGTAGACCACGCTGGGGCTCGAAGCCGTCAGCGTGCGCTTCACAGCTCCGCCGGGACCATCGAGAATGTCAATCTGATAGGCCTCGCTCGCCTCGCCGAGGGGCACCACGCCGGTCCCGTCCTTCAGCTCGCCGCCAATGCGCGTGCGCCGGACCCAGGTAAGCGTGATGTCGGCCGGGCTGCCGCTCTTCACCGCGCGAACGTTCCACGGCGCATAGGGCTTCAGATCTCGCCCCGTATGGCTCTGGACCAGTGTTTCGCCATCCTCGAACAGCGTCCCGAAGCCGACCGCGCGCCAGAATCGCGCAAGGCCCAGATCGCCGAGCGCTGTGACCAGCGTCTCGACGTCGTCAGGATCGAGCAGAGCAAAGAGCTCGCCTGCCGCATGGCCTTCGACGAACACGTCCGTGCCGCGCCGGCCGCGCAGCAGCCCGGTGAGCGTCCAGGAACCATTCGGGTTCAGCGAGACATCGCGGAACTGGATGATTTCGGGCTCGCCATTGGCCTTGAGCACGAGGGCCGCATTCGCCCCATTGACGAGGGCTTCCTGCGTGACGCTTTCAAGCCGCTCGCCGCCCGTGGTCATGAAGACCGTGAGGCTGTTCTCCTCATCAGTGCCGAAGGGCGAGCGCGGCGCTCCCAGCGCATTCGCCGCGGCGCCCCACGCTGCTTCACTCAAGGCGCGTCCGGCTTGCGCCCATGCGGAACCGTCGGCGCTGCTATAAAGCGCAGCGCCCGGCCAGCCAGGGCCGCCGAACCCCGCCATCAGGTAGTAAACGCGCGAGCCTGCGCCGCCAGTATCGTCCACATCACGCAGGAGCGGCAGGGCGGCCAAGATCAGCCGCGTGGCGGCGTTGGCGCCCACCGTCTGCACGGGCTTGCCCGAGCCGCCATCGGCGACGACCGAGGACACATAGGTCGCAGCCGTCTGCGAGACGCCCTTCACCGCGAGCGAAAAATCCCCGCCGACGTCGAGGCGGTTGATCCGTGTCCGGAAAGTCGAGCCCGTCTCGAACACAACATCCACGACATCGGTCGGATCAAGCCGCAGCCAGTCTGGCGGCAGCTCGGCCTCGTAGGCGCTGCGCTCGATCCAGGCGCTGTAAAGCGTCTTGGCAGCGATGCGCTTGGCCGTGGTGGCGTCGATGGCGAGCGCCAGTTCGAGGCTCGCCTGGTTGCGCGAATGCATTGTAGGAAGCGGCAGGGATGCGCGCTTCTCGCTCTGCGTGCCCTGGCTGTAGTCGGCGTCACGGTCCATATAGACGACGGCGACGCGCTCAGGCAGTTCGACTTCCTGCGTGCGACGCTCACGCCAGCTTTCGCCCGTCTGGCTGTCGAGTGACACCAGATATTCCGCCGGGATCGTAGCGACCGGCGCCCGCCCGCGGTTTCGGAAGCGCAAAGTGTCGTCGCTCTCGGCTGCGTCGAAGAAAAAGGCCTGCGCCAACGGCTCGATCGCGCCGCGAACAGTGGTCTGGCGCCCAATCACATAGCCCGGCACGGACGCCCCGAGCTCTGCAACATCTATGTCGGCCAGGCCCAGTCCGGCGCGCCCACATAGATCCGCTACGATGGATGACAGCGACTCACCTTGGCCGCCCCCGCGATTGAGGAACAGCCGGGCCCAGCCGCTGCTGCCGCGCACCAGATGCGTGTCGGTTACGGCGTCATAGACCTGCGCACCACCTTCACTGACCGGGCCCGGCCAGATCTCGTTGAGAACGATGGCCCCCATCGCCGTATCGAGCTGGACGACGCGCGTCCCGCGCATCAAGGTCCATCGCTGTCCGCGCAAGCGGCTTTGACCGAAGAACGGACCCTCATAGTTGATCTGGATAGGCACGGGCGTCTTCCAGACGATCCCGGTGTCGGTGCGCCATTTGATCGTATAGATCGTCCCGGCCGAGCCACCGTTCGACATGCGCACCTGAAAGATGACGCTGTCGTCGGTGGCGTCATAGGTGAGAGCTCCGGCGCTGCCGAAAAAGCCGGTCGGACCGCTCTCGATGTCGGCGACCGAGAATGTTGCGACCTTTTCGAATGTCACGCCGAGCGATTGCCCGGCAAGACCGTCAAAGCCCGACTGTGCGGCCACCCTGAGGCGATAAAGGCCGAGGCTCGCGTGGTTCGTGCTCGTGCCGCTGCCGAGTATCCAACCTTCGCCGAACCCTTCACCCACGGCGCCGCCGACAACGCCCCGTACCCGGGGTTCCGTAACGCGCTGGCCCGCGCCCCATACATAGGCCATGGCGTCCGCCCGCAGCAGGCCAACATCGTCGAACAGCGAGCCAGTCAGCAGAAAGTCGACGCGGCCGGACGGGCCAAAGGCCGAAATCATCCCCATCCAGCTCGTGGCAACGAACCGGATCGTCGAATTCGTCAGGCCATTACTCGTCGATCCGAAGCGGCCGACCTCCTTGAACGCATTGGGCTCAATACGAAGGATCGGGCGCGAATTGCTGGAGCCGGTCACGACATAGAGATGGCCGTCCTCGCCGCAGAACAGCGTGCCGGGGAAATTGTTCGGCGTGACCGAGGTCACGTCCGTCATTCGCGCCTGGCGATCCTCCGCCATGGTGCGCAGATTGAAGCGGCGGATGCCGGCGGCTTCGGCGTTGCTGCTCGACGAAACGAAGTAACCGTAGCCGCGGCGCCAGTCGATCGCGAGGTCGCTGATCTGGTAGGATCCGAAATAGCCACCTTCGCCCGTCGTGATGAAATCGATGAGCTGGTAGGGCTGCTGTGCGGCGCGCTTAAAAGTGATCTCCGCCGTGATGTTCGGGATGCGGTTGCCAAAATCGGCGAGCGCCAGATCCTCGAAGACGATCACACACAGACCGCGATGCGCCGGCGCACGGCCTGCGCCGACATGGGCTTCGACCAGGGGATCCGGCAACTGGGTCTCGCTGCCGCGATGAAATCGGAAGCGCAAGTTTGGTTTGGCGACGTCGGGGCTCGATCCGGTCTTATCGTAGATGAGCTTGCCGTCGGCCCAGATACGCAGCACGTCCTCGGCCGGGCCCTCACCGAAGCTGAGCGCGAAGGAGGCGAAATAGGAATAGCTGATCGAGGTCTGGGTGCTGCGCCCGCCGCCGCCCTTGCCGCCGGATCGGGTGCGAGTGACGTTCTGCTGTTCGCGGATCCCGGACGACCAGATCATGTTGCCGGCCATGCGCAGCGTGCCGTAGCCGATCGGGATCGATGCGCCATAGGCGGATGACGAGACGGTCAGATCGCCGAGTCGCGGTCCCTCGGTTGTGACGTTCTGACCCTTGGCCGGGAACAGAAGGCTACCGGCGACGGAGCCCACCAGCCAGCCGGCTTGCCAGCCGAGACCGACGGCGGAACCGAGCGCGGCGCCGCCTACTGCAACGAGGATGGCCATGAGAAATCAGTGTCCGGAAGAGCGAAAGCGAAAGGCGAACTTGACCTTTACCGGCCATTCGCCGGCATAGGGTTCTTCGATCACCTGGCGGCGGGTCGCATGCGCGTGCAGCAGATGGGGATGGCCGAGCCATTCGGTCAGGAAGCCGCAGTGGCAGGGATAAGCCTGGTCGGCGAAGACGAGCACGTCGCCGGGACGTGCGTCCGGGATCGCGACGCCGTCCATGTTGGACCGGAAATGCTCGACGAAGGCCTGACCCTGCGCGCGTCGGCTGTATCCGGTGCTGTCATAGTCTGAGACTCCAAGAGCGAGCGCGACACGCACCACCAGCCCGACGCAATCGATGCCCGAACGGGTGCGCCCCTGATGTCGCCAGGGCACGCCGAGCCAGCCGCGCGCCTCTGTGACGATCATCTCGGATGTGATGATTTCAGCGGGCATCGGGATAGCTCATCATGGCGTCCTGCCCCGGCACGTAGGGCTCGCCGCGGAAGTTCAGGACGTTGGCGAAGCGGGTGATGCAGGTGTCGAGACGTTTGTCGCAGCCGGGGTGGATGCGGAAGAGATCCCCGACCCGGACCGCGTAACCCATGGGCAGGAACAGCTCGGCGCGGTCTGTTGCTTGCGTCCAGGCTTTCACCTCGATCGAGCGTCCGGCATTGGGACCGCTCTCCCAGGTGAGCACGCCGCCGGCAAACCATCCGTCGCTCGCGCGCGGCTCTTCGATTGATGCGATGAACACCGCCCGGTCGACGACATCAGTGACGATGCCTGCCCGGCTCCAGGCCTGCATGGCCTGGAACACAGCCGTTCCGTCGGTGGTCTGCTGCCCTGCCGCAGTGTCGTAGACCGGCTGGTCAGCTTCTGTCGTGCCCGCACTGACGCAGCGGTAGATACGATCCTCGAACACGGCGGCCGTACTGATGCCCGTCGTCGTGTCGGTGAAGAACCCCGAGACGGTGTCGAGCGCGGCGTTGCACACCGTGCCGCTGACCCTCGTGCCGTTGAAGATGACGCGCAGCTGCCGGGTCGCCGAAGGGACCAGCGCGTCGGCGACCTGACGAAGCGTCCAGATGCCGGTCATCGCCTCATTGCCGGTGTCGAGCGACGTCGCGAGCACGGCGCCCAGTTCATCGAGCAGCTGCACGCGCAGCCGCCCCTGATCGACGGTGTTGCCGCCGCCATTGGCCCGCCAGCCGCCAACGGTCAGGCGGTAGTCGCCGGCATCGACGATGTCGGCATCAAGGACATCGGCGAGATCGACGGTCTGGCGCAGCTCGAAGCTGGCGACACTGCCGCCTTCCAGGAAATGCGTGCCGGTCTTCGGCCCAAGTGTGCCGCTCGCGGTCTTGGCGGCTGCCGAGCCGGAGGCCACGGTCCAGCCGGAGAGATTACCGGCATCAAAGCCGGGGTTCACGAAGGGAATGCCGATCGTCGTGAGCGCCGCGGAGGTTCGTACTCGGACGGTATCGCCGACGGCGTAGGACGTCGAACGCTGGATCTCGGGCGGGTGGATCGGCACTTTGCAGCGCGGATCGCCCAGATCAGCCCGGCATTCCGGGCTGTAGAGTTCGCCGATGCGCTGTGAGAGCGCCTGCGTCATGCCGCGCAGCTCGGTGCGGAAGACGCCCTGTTCTGTCAGGACAACCTCGCCAAACCAGCCGCGCCGCATGCGAAGCGCGCCCATCGAGGGATCGGCCCAGTTGACGAGGAAGATGCGCACTTCCGCCTGATCAAACAGGCCGGCGCGCAGCTCCTCCTCGGTGATGGCTTCGTCGTCGAACACGCCCTCGACATCGAGATTGTCGACGCTGAGGCTCGCATCGTTGGCGATCGCCGTGCGCGAATAGCCGGAGCTCGCCTTATAGACATCGCCGTCGAAGACGAGATCGCGGTCATGGTCGGTGAAGAAGAACTCCCGGCCATCCACGCGCGTGATGCGCCAGCAGGTGGCAAGCGTGGTCATGGGACCCGCCAGGTGGGCGGCGAGCGCTGTCGATGTGGATTTCATGGGCGGATCTCCAGCACCTGGATCTGGCCCCAGCTGCCCAGTTGGTAGGTCTCGATGGTGATATCCATCTGGTCGCTGTCGAAGCGGACGGGGACGTCGAAGTCGAAATCTGCTGTCACTTGAACCCCGGACGCGGGCGCAGTGGTGAAGGTCACGAGCCCCGTTGCCGAGTTCACGGTCCAGCCCGTGACTGCCTGGACGCCATCGCGGTAGATTTTCACCGTGCCAGAGACGGGCTTGGCGATGATGCGTGTCTCGATCTCACCGCCGCTGGCGTAGCGCTTGATGAGCTGGAAAGTCCTGTTCGACCCATTGCCCACACCGAGGGGTTGGGCGAATGCCTGATAGTCGGTCCAGTCCCTGAACCGGAAGCCGTAGGCGCGGCCCTTGCGGGCGCGAAAGAAGGCGATCAATGCCGCGACCTGTTCACGCTTTTTGAGGCCATGCGCCACGTTCCACTTGCCCCTTGCGGCGGCCCAGTTGGCGTTGCGCCGTTCATGGCCGGAGACGGTCGTCACCACGGTCGTCGAATAACCCGGTCCGCCCGAAGCCCCGTAGGAGATGTCGGGCGGAAACTGCACCTCATGAAATCCGCTCATCGCTCATGTCCGTCAAAGATTGCGCCGCGCCCGTTCCATGGCGCGGGCGGCGTCGGCGGCGATCTGGCCTTGCGCGTAGCGGAAGCTGTTCGCGTCCGGCGTCGAGATGTTCATCACGACATTGACCGGCGATTGCCTGCCGACGCCTGAGCCGATAGCCGCGAGTTGAGAGCGCGACAGCACCATCTCGCCGCGCTGGAGGATGGCGGGCACCTCGTCGGCACGCAGTCCCGCCATGCCGCCGCCATGCAGACGCGGCGCGCCAGCAAAGGCCAGCGCTGGCACGAGCCGCTGCGGCGCGGGCGCGCCGACGATACCGCCCGAATGGAAGATGCCCGATAGGATGCCGCTGCCTCCGCCGAACAGATTGCCGAAGATCCCGCCGCCGCCGCCCATGCCACCGAGCGCATTGGCGAGCGGTCCGAGGATTGCCGAGCGCAGCGCGACGCGGGTGATGTCGGCCAGGATGCTGTCGGCGAGCGACTTGAAGTCGAACTTGCCGGTCGTCACGAACTTCGCGACAGCGTCCTCGGCCGACCGGAAAGCGCTGGTGAGCGCATTGCCGAGGCCCTTGCCCCAGTTCGCGGCTTCCTCCGCGTAGCGCGCAAGCTCCTCGCGCACCGCTGCCCAGCCGGTTGCCGCCTCCTCAGCGGCGGTCTTGATCTCCCGACCGGCCTCACGACTTGCCGCTGCCGCACGGCCAGCCGACCCTCGCGCGCCAGCCCCACCACCTCGCTCACCGCTGCCAGTGTTTGCGTCGCTGCCTCCGCCAATCGCAGCGAATGCATCATCGAGCCGTTCGGTCGCGGCAGCGGCCTCGTCGAGTTCACTGTTCGCCCCGGCCATCGCCTCGCGAAGGGCAGCGACCGACGCGAGGGGCGCACCTGCCAGCTCTCCCAGTGCATTTGCCGTTTCACGGGCACTTGTCGCAGCGCGGCGGGCATCCTCTGCGAAAGCGGAGAACCCGAGATCAGGCACCCGAAACGCATCGGTCTCGAAGGCAGCCGCAAAAGCCGCGCTCGCAGCGGTTCCGGCTCGCTCGGCCGCCCCGGTAAACTCGTTCTCGATGCGGCCGAGATCGACATTGGGGACAAGCGTGATCGTCCGTTCGATACCGATCGCAGCAAGGCCGGAATTGACGCCGTCGAGGAAGCTGTTGATCCCGCGCGCTGCGCCATTGAGCATGCGTTCCACGCCCGAGATCAGCGCATTCGCCGCACGGATCGTGAAGTCGCCTATGGCAGCAGGGAGCGCGCTCCAGATGGCCACCATGGCGTTGAAGGCGCCCTGGAAGATGTTGACGGTCCGGTTGCCGAAACCGACGACAGCCTCAAGGGCGCCCTGCAGCGCGTCTGCGATACTTGCCTGAATGCCGAGCCAGGCAGCCGCGATCCGGTTCTTCAGGACCAGGGCGAGCAGACCAATCCGATTCCAGACTTCTCGCGCCACATCGCCGAGAAGATTGAGCGCCGCGCCAAAGCCGCCGGTGGCCTGCACGAGCCGTCCGAACTGATAGATCAGTTCGCCCGCTGCCACTATGAGCGCGCCGATCCCGGTACGGATGAGCGCTCCCCGCAGGAAGACGAGCGCGGTGGCAAGTCCCCGCGCCGACACCGCGGCTGCCACCATGCTGGCGACGAAGCGTCCCGCCATCAAGGCGACGAATGCGGCGGCGATCGATGCCAGACGCCCGAGATTGTCGAACACCAGTTTGATGGCCTGTCCGAGCGGCCCGGTGGCGCGCGCCATCGCAGCGAGCGCGTCCGCTACGGCTTCCAATGCGGGAGCTGCAGCGACCGCCAGCTGGTTCGAGACCCCACGCCAGATCAGTCCGAGCCGGGAGATCGCGTCATTGGTGCGCTCGATCTGGGCAGCATCGGCTTGCGAGACGGCCACCCCGAAATCCTGCACGTCCTGTGTCGCCGTGCGCAGCGTCGCCGTGTCGATGCGCAGGAAGGTCAGTGCGGCACGGTCCCCGAAGAGCTGCGAGGCGACCGCCGCACGCTCGGCTTCTGGCACATAGCGAGCCAGTGCGTCCTGGATGGCGGCGATGCGCTGATCGAGAGGCAGGCGCTGCAGCTCTTCAGAGGTGAGCCTGAGCCGTTCGAGCGCGCCGACGGCAGCGCCCGTGCCAGTTGCCGCTTGGCTGAGGCGCCGGGTCAGCTGGATCGTCGCCTGCTCGATCTCGCCCATGGACACGCCCGCGAGATCACCGGCGCGCTCCAGTACCTGGATGCTCTCCACCGTCGTGCCGAGCGAGGCGGCAAGCTTGGCCTGATTGTCGATTACCTGCAGGCCGGAGCGGATCATCGCCGCTGCGCCGGCTGCAAACGCTGCTGCAGCCGCAGCGGCGGCAATCTGGACCCGGCGATAGAAGGCGGCGACCCGCGTGTTCGCCGCATCCATTTCGCGCGACAGGCGCCGCATGCCCTGTTCACCCGCATCGCCGATACCCTGCAGCTCGGCGCGCACCTCGCGGCCGCCGACGACGGCAAGGCGCACCGACACCCTTTTCTCAGCCATCTTGTTCAGCCTTCATTTGCGCATTGAGACCGCGCACCATCATTGCCTCGATATCCGGCAAGAGCTCCGCGCAGATGAGTGTGTTGAGCCCGAGCGCCTCGGCCATGGCGAGGGCCGCATTCATGTCGAGCCCCAGGACTGCGCCCGGGATGACCCGCAACTGGCCCGTGAGCCGCAGGGCCAGATCCCAGACCTGCCAGCCTTCGATCGTGACGGGCCGGTTCAGGACGGCGGGGCACTCGGCGCAGGGGCGCCCGCAACTGACATGACAGGATCGGCAATACTGGTCGCCCCCGCTGAAATGCCATTCGGCAAGGGCGCGTAGTCGTTTTTTTCCGCTTCCAGGAGCAGGCCCTTCGAGACGTAGCGCAGCTGGAAGGCCTCGAAGAGCGGCAGGATATCGAGCAGCGCATCGATCCCTTCCGGCGTGACCGGCACTGGATTGCCGTCCGCATCGCCGACGCCCTCCCAGTCCTCGACCACGAGCCGCGCCAGCGCCTTGGCCATGGCGACCGCGATGGTCTCGTTGGAGGCTCCTTCGGGCAGGCTGGTGACGGCCAGATCGCTGCGCGCCGCCGCCATGAGTGCGGTGGTGAGCGGCCCGAGGTGCAGGCGCACGCCGTGGCCGAGATCGAGCCAGCGCGGCTCGCGGGAAAGATCGAGACGGATCATGGATGCATCCTCATGCGTAGCTGGTGACGTCGTTCAGGAGATGCGCGCGCAGCATGGTGCCTTCGCTGTCGTCGAAGGCGGCGCGCCAGTCGAAGCTCGCCTCGACCCCGCCGGGGCCGGAGACTGCGTATTTGGGCTTGGGCAGGAAGACGCGCGGCAGCTCGAACCGCAGCGCGTAGCCCTCGGGGAATGTGAAGCCGTAATCGAGTGCGACGGGATCGCCATTGGCGGCCTCGGCGACCAGCGTCGCGCCGTCGAAGCGCACCGACATTGATCCTTCCGCCGAGGCAAAGGTCGGATCGGCCGCCTCGATCTTGCCGTCCTCGCGGATCACCCGGACCCGTTCGAGGTTGTTCGAGAAGGTGAGACTGCCGCCTGTAACACCCGCCAGCGCCGATCCGCCGCGCCGGATGAAGCCGCGCCCCTGGCTGAAGCGGCGCAGCGAAAAAGCATCCGGACTACCGTCGACGGTGGCGGCGAAACGTTCCTCGCCCTGCGCCACGAGCTGAAGACGGGCGTTGGCCGGCCCTTCCTGACCCATCTCGAAATTGATGCTCTCCATCACCGTGCCGAGGTGGCGAAAGAAGACCGGCGTCGTGAGCTTGGGGTGCCCGACCTCGATGGAGTAGCTCGGGATGTCGTCGGCGCCGCTTTCCCAGACATGGGCATAGCCGCCGCCGGTCAGCGTCGGTGCGGACACGGTCGCCGCCGATGCCGCGATGGTGAAGCTGTTGCCGGAAGGCCCGGCGACATCGAACGCGATCACCAGCGTCTGCGTACTGGTCGGCCGCGAATACGTGCTCTTGGCGATCTCGGCATCAACGGACGCATTGAGGTCGCTGACCAGCTGGTCGACGGTCTGCGTCACCGTTGCCTGGATCTCGGTCTCGTCTCCCGTGGGCGTCCCGGCGACGAAGGTCCAGGCCGTGCCGTTCAGCGTCAGGGTCGCGCCGGGTGAAGGATTGGCGGCGAAGGCGATCGATCCCGATGCCTTGACCGCCGTCGTCACCGGATCGCCGAACAGGCCTGTCAACCAGAAGCCGGTACCGCGCAGATCGAACGGGATGTCGAGCTGGCCCTCATCGGTGATGAGACCGCGATAGGGATCCTGCGCGTTGCGCCCGCGCCCCAGCAATGGATCATCGCCGAGCGGCTGGGCGGAGGAGAGATCGGTCGACTTGAAGTCGAGGCTCCGATAGCCGGAGAGCGGCGCCACCCCATAGCTCGCCTCGCGGCAAGCCTTCAGCGTGGCGTCCGCGCCGTAAGCGCGCACCTTGGGCATGGATAACTCCTGTTCTTGAAGATCAGTCGGTGAGCGGATCGCTCACCAGGTATTCGACCGTGACGACGAGCCGGGCGGTGAGGACCGGGGCCGCGCCTTCGATCGCCAGAGCCCCGGTCTCGGGCGCCGACGGCGTCAGGTTCTCGGCGAGCCCGCCGAGCGAAGGATCGATCCTGAGCGCCATTCCGATCGATCCAAGCAGCGCATCGAGCGCTGCCTCGCCTCCGCCCGTCGGATCGTGGGGCACATAGACCTCGATCTCGATGCGATGGGCGTAGAACTCCGTGCGCGGATTGAGCGTCACGTCAGGCTCGCCGGGATCGCCATCGCGCAGGATGACGAGACCGGTCGCCGGCACCTTTTCGGGCAGCACCTCGTTGCGACGCACGTTCGCGGCGAGCGCGATATCGAGGGTCGAAAAGAGCGATGTGAGAATGTCTTCACGCCTGGACATCAGCGGCTCCTCTCATCGCCGGAAAACCAGTTGCGTGTGACGAGGCCGGGCAAGCGATCGACCCAGCGTTCCGCAGCGGAGACGACATCGAGCCGTTTCCGGACCGTCACCTGCGGCACCAGAATGAATATCGGCACCGTCACAAGGCCCCTTCCGCTCCGCAACGCCGCAGCACTTGCTCGTGAATATCCGCCCCGCTTGCCCGTCCGCGCCCGCATGTTGTCGGCGACGAGCAGAGAGGCAGCGTTGCGGCGATAGACAAAACGCAGCCGCTGCCCGGTCCGCCGCTCCCATCCGCCGGGCGTAATCTTGCGGCCACCGTCCCCAAAGCGTCCGGCGGCTGCGGTCGGGATGGCCAGGAAGAAGCCGTTCTTCGAGCGGATGGTGGCGCCGTTCTCGTAGACGCGGATGATGCCCGGCGCTTTCGACCAGACGAGCCCCGCCGCGGTGATGCTGTCCTGCCCCTTGGGGTAGGTCTCCGATCGCCAGGTTCTGGCAAGCCGGGGACCGAGCCCGGCATTGGTAACTTGCGTCCTGAGTTCGGTCTTGAGCCCCTCGGTCGCCTCGCCAACGCCTTTCGAGACGGCCTGCTCGGCGGCCCTGACCTCCTCGGCCATGATGCGCCCAAGGTCGCCAATGATGTTCGCGGACAGTCTCATGCACTGCGTAGCTCCGCCGTCCAGATCAGCCGCTCGGCGTCGCGCAGAGGCTCGCCCTGCACGACATAGGATTCTGCATCGATCTCGAAGGCGTCGCCGCTGGCGAGCGCGGGCGCATCGGCGACGCGGATGTCGATGACGGTCGTCTCGGCGTGGAGGCGGGTTTCTCCGAAGTCTGACACCCTGTCGGGACGCCGCACGACGATCCGTACCGGCACAGCAACGCCGCCCGTTGGCGTGAAGACCGCGTCCCGGGCCATATTGGGATCGGCAAACAGCGTCTCGAAGGCGGCCGCTATGGCCGACATCAGAAGCTGCCATTGAGGCGGACACGTCCCACGACATCACCCGCACCATTGGCCACGGCCTCGGTCGCCACCCCGATGAGCGTGTTGCTCGTCGCGGTCTTGGTGGCCTCCTTGTTGGTGTTGTCCCAATAGACCTTGTCGCCGACGACCCAGGCCTGCGAGGCGACCTTCTTCAGATCGAACACGCCGACGAGGGCCGCTTCGACCGTCTCGGCATTCGCGGCATCCCCGGCGGCGACGCCGAAGACAGAGCCGACGAGCAGGCCATCGCCGGAGGCAACGGCATAAGGCGCGGTCAGGGTGATGGTGTTGCCGGGCTGCACATAGTTTTTCATCGTTCACGTCCTCATTGAAACGACGAAGGGCGGCCAATCAGCCGCCCATTTCGTCAGGGTTCAGGTTTTGGGGAGAGCGGCTTCTACGCGCCCGGATTTTTGAAGAGTCCACGCCAGTCGATCGCCTTGGCGCCGAAGTCGAGGCGGCACTTGATCTCGACGCCGTCGACATCGAAGCCGTTCCGCGTCTCGACGTAAGCGCCCTGCTGACCTTCGAGATAGGCGTACTCGATCGTGTCGATCTGGTTGGGGCTGGCCGCCAGATACCACGCCGTCTCGCTCGCGGCATCCAGCCTGGGTTCGCTGATCGGCGCGAGCGTGCGGATCGACTGCGGCACGACGCTGGACGTCGCCGCAGGCACGAGGTTCTGCGCGACCAGCTGCTCGGCCTTCAGTTCCAGCGATGCGGGCACGATCAGGAAGGCGGGGCGGGTGTTCAATACCGTCTTCTTATCGAGGCCCGTCTGCTTGGCCATCGCGGCGCGGGCCGCTCCGACCGCATCGACCGCGAGTGCCGCGCCGGTGCCCGCAAGGTTCTTGTGGTTGGCGTGGAACAGCGCGTTGCCGTCCGCCATCGCCGGGTTCGATGTGATGATGCCCCAGACCACGTCCGACTCCAGTTGCGCGATGGAGTTGCCGTACATCGCCGGGATCCGGGTGAAGGCGTCGAGATCGTCGTTGATCAACGTCTGGCGGGTGATCGCGACCACCCGGCCATAGGTCTTGACCTTGTAGCTCTCCTTGGACTCGCCGAGCGTGCCGCGCTTGAACTCGCCGCTTTCGCCGACTTCCAGAAGCTGCGGGGCCTCGCCAAGCTGGACCCGGTGCATCGCCTTGAAGTCGGTGGCGAGTACCTGGCGGCAGAACAGCATGAAGGTCCGGGGATAGGCCTCATAGGCCTGCCGAAGCGTCTTGTTGGTGACGGCGGCGAGGATCTCGGGGAAGTCCGAGGTCGAATGCAGCGCGCGCGTCGCGACCTCGTCGCGCGACAGGCCGCGCGTGTTGACCCCGGCATTGCCGAGGCTTTCGCGGGCGAGTTCCAGCAGCGTCATGCCGCGATACTGGCGCGCGGCGTCCTCCAGCTGGAAGAGCGTCGGGCTGTAGCGGTGCAGCAGCGCGTTTGCCACGGCGTCGCGGCGGGTGATTCGTTCGTCGCGGCCCCCGAGCGGTACCGAGACATGCGGAAAGGTCCGGGTCTCGTCCGACTTCGCGGCAACCTGGTCGAGGATCAGGCGACGGGACTCGTCGACGCTGACACCGCGCTTCACCAGATCCTCGGCGAAGCCGCGCTCGAGGTTCAGCCGCCCGGCCAGATCGTAAATGGTGGAGACGCGGTCGCGCTCGGCCTTGCGGGCGCGGGTGGCGACCGTCTCTGTATCGGGCGCAGCGGGGGCGTCGGTCTTCTGAAGCTTCGGCTGCGTGCGGGTTTCAACCTCGCCACGCTGCGGCTCGGTCGTCGTGGCCTTCGGCTCGGTCATGGTGGTGTCCTCGGTTTCGACCGGGTCGGTCGGCTGGGTGGTGGCGGCGGTTGCGGCGTCGCTCGCCGGGGTCTCGGTCTTGTCCGTCATCGGGGATACTCCTTGTGGTGTGGGGGCGTCCCGGCGGTGTAGGACGCAGTCGTGAAGGGGATGCTGGGCGCGGAAGCCTGCGGCCGGGTCCGCGCCGACCGCGACGGCGGAGACCTCGAATGGCGTCCAGTCGACAGCCCGCCAAAGCTCGCGGGCGGCCTCGGGTTTTGACACCTCGAAGCGGTGGACCTGGTAGCCGATCGAGACCGCGCGGATGTGCCCGGCCTGGATGTCGCGCCAGATCGGCTCGACATCGGCGCGCTCGCTGATCCGCACCAGCGCGATGCCGCGGCCATTCTCGATCCGCGCCGATCCCGGCACGACCGAGCCGATCACCGCGTCGAGCGTGTCGAGCTCGTGCACCTTGAGGAACGGCGCGCCCGCGTTCAGCCGGTCGAGCCGGACGTGGGCGGGGTCGAGGCTCAGTTCCTCGTCATAGGGCTCGCCGAAGAAGGTGGCGCGGCGGACGCGTGCCCCGGCCGACCAGACCACCTCGACCGTGCGGGTGTCGGCATCGGCCGTGTTCGGCGCAAGCTCCGCCGCCCGGCGCATGGCCGGCAGTTCGATCATGGTATCCATGGGCAATCCTGAAGGTCAGTCGTTGGGGGCCGGAGGCGTGTCACCATCGGCAGTCGGATCATTCGATTGCGCGCTGCCGGTCTTGGTGACGCGGCGCGGATCGCTGTCGAGCACCAGCCCCAGCGCGTCGAGCTTGGCGTTCGTCGCCGCGATCTCTGCCAGCACCGCGTCGGGGTTGCGGCCTTGCCGGGCGATCACCTCCGCCAGCGTCATGGTGCCCGAGCGGATCGACAGCAGGTTCGCCATCGCGTCCTTCTGCGGATCGACGGCTTCGAACTTCGGCGGTGACCATTCGACCGGCACATCCGGTGTCGGGATCTGCCCGGCTGCCCATGCCGCCTCCGTGAACCAGCGCCAGACCGGCGCGCAGAACATCGGGATGAACAGCTGCCATTGCACCGCATCGATCTGGCGGCGGAACTCGACGAGCCCCGCGCGGATCGAGGAATAGTTCACCTGGCTGAGATCGCCGGTCAGCAGCTCGTAGGGCACCCGGAACCCTGCCGAGATCGTGTGCAGGCTCGCCCGCTTGTATTCGCCGTAGCCGCCGGTGGCCGACGGCTGGTTGAACCGGATGTCCTTCCCGCCCCTCGCATAGGCGATCAGCCCCGGCTCGAACTGCTCGACCCGATTGCCGTCGGCATCGACCACCGACGGCGCGATGCCCTGCTGCGCCTCGTCGTCGCCGAAGACGATGGCCGTGACGCAGGCCTCGGTCTTCTTGCGAACCAGCTCGGCCACCTCGTAGTCGTCGAGATCGCGCAAGGACCGGATCACCGGCGCGCCCCAGGGGACGCCGCGCGCCTGCGTGCGCTGCTTCTCGTAGACATGGGCGATCTCGGTCGCCGGGACCGGGCGGCTCTGCAACCCGTTCTGCAAGGCCCCGTAGGCGTCGCCCGGGTGCTCGGCGTGCAGCCAGTAGGCCCGGCGCTTGCCGACCGGATCGAACTCGATCCCCTGCACAAGGCGGCCTGCACCGATGGCGCCGGATTTCGTGGCGTCGAGGAAGTCGGCCTCCAGCACCTGCAGCTGCAACGGCACGGGCAGTCCGTCCGAGGATCGCCGCAGGCGGCGGCGCACCAGCACCTCGCCCGCCTCGACCATCTCGCGGCAGATCAGCGTCTGCAGGCCGTAGAAGTCGAGCTGGCCGTCAGAGTCGCACTCCGCCGTCCAGCGTTCGAAGAGCGCATCGACCTTGCGGTCGAGCTTGTCGTCCCCGCTGGCGGCGCGCGGCATGATACCTGCGCCGATGATGTTGTTGACCAGCACCGCCACGGCCTTGGCCGCATGCGGGTTGTTGCGCACGAGATCGCGCATCCGGTCGCGCAAGAGCGCCCCGGCGACGCCGATCTCGGTGTCGGCGGAGGACCCTGGCGCGCGCCAGCCCTCGGTGCGACGCCCGCGCGCGGCCCCGTCATAGCCCCGCGTCAGGGTCTCGAACACCTGACGCGCCATCACGCGGCGGGCCGCCATGCGCGGGGCCACCGTTGCGATGGCGTGATCGAACCAGTTCGCCGACATCACCGGTCTCCGCGCGAGAAGCCCGCGAGCCCGGCGATCGGCAGCGGCCGCGTCGTTCCCGCGATGGCGCGTTCGATGGTGCGGATCCGGCCGAGCAGATCCTCGGCCGAGCCGTAATCGACCGACTTGCCGTCATAGCTGACCCGGGTCGTGCCGCTGGCATAGGCGCGGCGCAGGGCGGACAACTCGCTTTCCGTCCAATCGGCCATCAAAACCATCCTTCACGTCGCCCGAGCCAGTCCGATCGCCGCTTGGTCTGCGGCGCGGGCCTTTGCCTGTTGATCTGCCCCGCCGGATCGGCGGGCGCATTCGTGACCCCGAGCTGATCCTCGAGGTCTTGCCATTTCTCCTCGGGCCAGCGATCCGCGCCCGCGATCCAGGCGGCGGCGCGGGCGTAGACCCGGCAATCCAGAGCCTCGTTGCGTTCGCGCAGCTTCTGCCATTCCAGCCGGGCAAAGCCGCGCTTGGTACGCACCGTCACCAGCTGCTCGGCGACGAACTGCTTCAGCCATTCGTTCTCGACCCAGTGCGGCAGATGCACGGACCCGGGCGGGAACGCGGCCCCCTCGGCCATGTCCTCCTCGGTCGGCCGCTCCAGCCGCAGGAAGCGATAGGTCTCGGCCTTGAAGGTCGAGACCGCCACGGTCCAGAGCCTAGCCCCGCGCCGCAGGCGTTTGCCCGCGTCGGTCGCGTCGACAAACGTCGGCCCTGAGACCGGGCTCGAACGGTTGAACCCTTCCACGCCCTTCACCGGCGCCACCTGCGCGAAGCCTTGCGCCCGCGCCCAGGAATAGACCGCCGGGGCCTCGTAGCCGGTGTCGATGGCGAGGCGCGCGATCCGAAGATGCGCGCCGCGTTCATGCGGCCAGGACCGGTCCAGCAGTGCGGTCAGGTCGCCCCAGGCCTCATGCCGGTCGGGCCCGCCCTCGATCACGACGTGATCGACGAGCCAGCTTTCCAGCCCGCGGCCCCAGGCCCAGACATCGACCTCGATCCGGTCCTTCTGCACGTCGGCTCCGGCGGTCAGGAACAGCCCCCCGGCGGGGACGAAACCCGCTTTCCACCGCTCGCGCCGGTCGTAGAGCCGCTGCCAATCCGGCGCTTCGCCGGTCTCGACCCATGTCTCGCCGAGGATCGTGTTGCGGAATGCCTTGATCGCCTCGTCCGACCCCTGGGCCGCCTCCCAGCTTCGCGCGATCCGCTCCCAACTCAGCCAGCCCACCGGCGAATAGAGCGCCGACAGGTGAAAGCCGATGGTGGTCGGATCGGCGGCAACGGCGGTCGCCCGCCATTCGCCCGCCTCCAGCATCGCCGTCTTGTGGTGCTCGGCAATAGCGCCGTCGCAGCCCTCGCAAGTGTAGGCGGCGGTCTCCGGCCGACCTTTGTCCCAGCGCAGCCGTTCGAACTTGAGCCATTGCCGATGGCCGCAATGCGGGCACGGCACGAAGAACCGCCGCTGGTCGCTCGCCTCATATTCCCGCTCGATGCGCGAGAGCCCCCGGATCGTCGGCGTCGAGACCAGGAAGACCTTTCGCCGGTGGGCAAACGTCAGCGATCGCGCCTCGGCCAGCGTGACGGGGTCTCCTTCCTCGTCGGCCGAGCCCGGATAGGCGTCGACCTCGTCGAGGAAGATGTAGCGCGCCGGTGTCGAGCGCAGACCTACAGCCGAGTTCGCCCCGGTCATGATCAGGATGCCGCCCGCGAATTCCTTCGACAGCATGGTGTTGCCGGCGTCGCGCGAGCGGGCGGGCTTCACGCGCATCCGCAGTTCCGGACTCTCGTCGATCAGCGGGTCGATCCGCTGGCGCGAATTGCGTTTCGCCAGTTCCACCGTCGGCTGGACCGCGAGCATCGGCCCCGGCGCCTGGTGGATCGCGAAGCCGATCCAGTTGTTGCCGGCCTCGGTCGCCCCGACCTGCGCGGCCTTCATGAAGACGATGCGCTGCGCCGCTGCTCCCGGCGAGAGCGCATCCATGATGTCGCGCATGTAGGGCGTTCGCGACGTGCGATACCGCCCCGGCTCGGCCGACGCGCGACCCGAGAGCATCCGGTGCCGGTCCGCCCATTGCGAGACGGTCAGGTCCGGATCGGGCCGCATCCCGGCGCCCCAGGCGCGCAGGAGGTCGGCGACGCCGTCGAAGTCGGTCAGGTCATCGGACAGCCCATTGTCTCGCTCAGCGGAATTCCGGCCGGACCTCGGCGAGTTCGTCGAGGTGGGCGCGTACATGGGTCTCCAGAGCCTTCTGCATCTCGGCCGCCTCCACACCAAGGTCCGCCGCCATCAGCGCCGCGGCGCGGGACGGCCAATTGACCCATGAATCCCGTTCCTCGCGCGCAAGCCGGAAGACGAGTGCGGTAGCGCGCGCACGATCGATGAGTTCGCCCTTCATCTTCTGAAGCCGAAGGCGGCGCTCCTGCGCTTTCAGCACCTCGTTCGCCGTCTTGGCTTGCAGGAAGGTCGTGCCACCGCCCGTCGCGGGCGAGGTCAGGCCGCTTTCCCGGAGTGTTTCGCCGACGGCTGACAGGGCCACGTCGGGCACCGGCTTCAGCTTCGGTGTGGGAGCCTTCCTGGTCTTTGACGGGTCGGTCGTCTCCGCGCGGCGGGCGTCGCTGGCATCGGCATCGATGCTGCCGTCGGAATGGAGGACGAGCCGATCGGCCGCCTTCGCCTTCTGGATTGCGCCCCGAGACAGACCGACATGGGCGGCGTACTGGCGCTCGCTCATACCCTGCATCGCGCGCTCCGATTATTGTTTAGAATCATGTGCTTATTGAGTTGATAAGCGTTGCGGACAGAGCGAACGTCACTTCAACGAAGCGATGCAACTCAAGCCTACGGAGCCACAAGAATGACCGCCAGCAGAACCGCCCCCGACGCCCTGATCCTCGAGATCGCCCGGCGGCGCTTTTTCCTCGAAACCCTCGAGACCCGCAACTCCGACAGCCTCGACTTCCACGACGTCGCCGTCTGGGCGATCCGCGCCGCGCTCAAGGAAGCCTTCGAGGCCGGACGGCGGGCGGGGGCTGAAGACGCGGCGAAGGCGGCCATCCGCGAAGAGGAGCAGGCCCAATGAGCCGCCGCGCCACCGACAACACGAAAGCCCTCGACGCCTTCTTGGCCGCCAAGTTCGAGATCGACGCGATGCTTGAGCGGCTTGCCACCCTCAGCGCTGACCATTTCGAGACCAACCCCGACGAGATCCACTGGGGGCATGTCGGCACCCTGAGTCACTACCGGGACAAGTTGCGCGAAATCACCGACAGCGCCTTCAAGGAAGGCGAATACGCCGAGTGAGAGGAACCACTCCGGGTCCCGCCCGCCGAATGGCGGGCTCGGCCTCGTAGAAGGACGCACATCCCGCGCGCCCCGATCACGGAGACGACCCATGACCCAGCTTTCCAATACCCAGACCCTGATCCTCAAGGCCGCCGCGGAGCGTGAAGCTCGCATCGCCCTGCCGCTGCCCGATAGCCTGCGCGGCGGAGCGGCTGCCAAGGTGGTCGGCGCGCTGGTCGCCAAAGGCCTCCTCGAAGAGGTCGATGCCGACATGCACAAGAACGATCCCGTCTGGCGCGAGAGCGGCGACGGGCACGCCGTCACGCTGATCGCCACCGACGCGGCCCTCGCCGCCATTGGCATCGAGCCCGAGCATGCGCAGGCCGAGCTTCCCAAGACCCCCACACTGCGCGAGGGCACCAAGCAGGCCACGCTGATCGCCATGTTGCGCACGTCGGACGGCGCAACCATCGAGGAAATCATCGTGGCCACCGGCTGGCAGTCGCACACAGTGCGCGGCGCCATATCCGGCGCGCTGAAGAAGAAGCTCGGCCTCGAGGTGACCTCGGAGAAGATCGAGAACCGTGGGCGAGTGTATAAACTGCCCGCTGCCTGATCTACCTGACAGGCGACAAGCTGATGGCCGCCGTCCCTCTGGGGCGGCGGTCGATCATTGGGTACTCCGCATCCGGATCGTCTCGAAAACCCGGCGCAGGGTATAAGAGCGTATGATGCTCACCACTGTGAACAGCCCGCCCATCATCAGGTTCTGGACCAGCGTCACAGATAGTCCAAACAGCGGGAACACCGCGATCTGGGTAAGCACGGCCACGCCATAGCCAACAGTGACATTGGCCAGCGCCTCGATCATGGACATCGCGCGCGATTGTTTCATGCGGGCGCGCCATCATCTATCGGCCAGCAATTCAGCCGCGAGAGTTCGTAGCGCATGCGCCGCAGCCAGCGGGACCACGCCGTTGCCACAGAGGCGAAGCCGGTCCACCCGGTGGGCCAGCCCATCAGCGCCTCGACGAACAGCGGGTTCAAGGTTCGGCGCAGCTCGGAGGTATCGCTGCCAGCCATCGACGTCACCAGGACCTGGCGGCCAAGCAGGCCGTTCACCGGGGTATTCGCAAGGCTCGTCGCACCATCCTTGTGGTCGCGCGCCGTCGGCGTCATCCACATCCCCGCCGCATGAGTAAGATCGGCCGTCCGGCGCTTTCCCGCGCTCGGCTTGCAGCCGTCGTTCGCCATCGGCGTCGGCCAGTCCCGCGCCATCCGGTCCAGACCCTTTTCGTCCTTCCGCTCGCCGCCCCGGCTGCGGAAGTTGTCGGTCTGCGGGGTCGGCCAGAGTGCGGCAGTCGTCGCCAGGTTCATCCCGTGCTGTCCCGCTTCCTGCGAGGGCGTCGGCTTCGTCTGCCGGTTCTCGTTCGCGCTGGCGCGGGGCGTCGGCCATAGGCGCAGCAGTTCCGTCCGGTTCCCGCCACTCGACCGGGTTCCAGAGCAGGCGCGCGGGGTCGGCCAGGTCGTCTCCTTCACGGATGGCGAGGATGAAGAGCCGCTCGCGCCTGTGTGGCGCGCCGACTTCCGCCGCAGTGAAGAGGCCCGCCGCAAGGCGGTAGCCCATGCCGACCAGTCCACTGGCGACTTCGGGGAAACCGAGGCGGAGATGATGGGCGACATTTTCGAGGAAGACGAAGGGCGGCTCGACTTCGCTGATGATCCGGGCGACATGAGGCCAGAGGTGGCGTGGATCGTCCGCGCCCCGGCGCTTGCCCGCGACCGAGAACGGCTGGCACGGATATCCCGCAGTGACGATGTCCACCGCGCCGCGCCACGGGCGGCCGTCGAAACTGGCAACGTCGTCCCAGACAGGCGCGCAATCCAGGGACGCATCTTCCATCCGCGCCACGAGAGTGGCTGCGGCGTAGGTTTCCCGTTCGACATGGCCCACAGCACGATATCCGGGGAGGGCGATAGTGAGTCCAAGGTCGAGCCCGCCTGCGCCGGAGCAGAGGGAGAGGCCGAAGAGGCATGCGTCTCCGGCTCCGGAAGCAGGTCCAGAGGAAGGTAAAGCCAAGTCATGCATGTCACGCGGCGGTCTTGCGCTTTAGCGCGGGTTTCTGTTCGGCGACGGTGTCCGGCGCTTGTTCGCTAGCGTCGTTGCTCAGCCGGTCTGCCCGCACCTGAGCGAATGTCCGCCCGTCGCCATCGAGGATCGCGTCGTGGCCTGTGTCCGCCTGCCAGCGTTCGACGGCGACATCGACATAGGCGGGGCTGATCTCCATCGCGAAGACGCGGCGGCCATTGGCTTCGCCCGCAATGATCTGCGAGCCGGAGCCGCAGAACGGCTCGTAGCAGAGCCCACCCCGCGCCACATGCTGGCGCATCGGGATCCCGAAGGCGTCCAGAGGTTTCGGGGTCGGGTGATCGGGCCGGTCGTCCTTCGCGAAACTTGGCAGCGCCCATGTCGATGGCAGCGTCTCCTCGGCCACTTTTGGCGGACGGTTCGGACGGCGCCACCCCATGAAGCAGGGCTCGTGCTTCCAGAGGTAATGGGACCGGGTGAGCACGCCGCGGTCCTTCACCCAGATGATCTGCTGGTGAACGAACGCACCAGCTTTTTCCCAGCAGGCCTCCAGCATCGCCTGGCGGCGCGAGGCGTGCCAGCAATACCATGCCGCATCCTCGGTAATGGCTTCGGCCACAGCCGCAGCGATGAAGCCGTCATAGAGTTCCGCGCCCTGCGAGCTGTCGTCCCAGGTAACGCCGTAGGACTGCGACCAGTCTTTGTTGCGCGTCGGGTGGTTCGAGCCGTCATAGTCCACGAGATACGGCGGGTCCGTCGCGAACAGGACGGCGCGCTCGCCATTCATCAGACGGCGGACGTCGGCGTGGCTGGTCGAGTCCCCGCAGAGCAGGCGGTGATCACCGAGGATCCACAGATCGCCCGTGCGCGAGGCCGGGTTGCGGGGAGGTTCGGGGATGGTCACAGGCGGCACGGAGCCGCCGCCACCGTCCTCACTTTCGCCCTCCGGCACGAAGGCCAGCAGCTTGTCCAGCTCCCCGTCGGAGAACCCGACCAGCGACAGGTCGAACTCCTCTGCCAGGAGGTCATTCAGTTCGGCCGAGAGCAGCGCCTCGTCCCAGGTTCCGAGTTCCGTCAGTTTATTGTCCGCGATCCGGTAAGCTCGCCGCTGCGCCTCGGTCAGATGACCGAGCACGATCACCGGCGCCTCGGTCAGCCCGAGCTGGGCAGCCGCCAGCACACGGCCATGTCCTGCGATCAGTTCGCCGTCCTCTCCAACAAGGCAAGGCACGGTCCAGCCGAACTCGGCCATGCTGGCGGCGATCTTGGCGACCTGATCAACGCCATGCGCCTTCGCGTTCTTCGCATAGGGCTGGAGGCGCGAAAGCGGCCACAGCTCGATCGCGTCTGGTGCGAAGCTCAGCGTCATGGCGGACATGGTTCCGTGTGTTGGGTGGATACCGGTGGCTTCCGGACTCCGGATGCCCCGATGGGCTCCGTTCGGGGTCCAGCGGTCACCATTGGTGTCCAGATGAAAAGGTTCGTGTTATTTGGGGTTTAGGCAGGATACGGGTGGATCCGGCTTCCGGGTGGCTTCCCAGAAATCCGGCCCTGCCGCTGGCGATATGCCGCGCTTCGCCCGCCAGCATACGATTTCCGCCAGGAAGGAACCGGAAACTCGTCGGTCAGCGAGAGCAAGACCGCGGCGCGCGCGCCTCTCCCGAGGATAGCCAAAAACCTACCCTGATCTGCCGTTTATGTCCGTTCGAAAAGTGTCCGGCGGACACCTTCCTCGCCCTTGCTCAATGCTTCGCCGCTCCAGCCAGTTCGATTACTCTGCGCTTCGAGTAGCTGCGGTTGAGCCGCCGACCGTTAAGGCGGAATGCGATGACGCAGAGCGCGTAGAGCCAGTGCTCGTGAGCGGCGGAACGTTGCAAGCCGACCGTCCAGCAGATCGTTTTCCAGCGCGCTCCATGGGCGCGCATCCAGATGATCTTACCGTCTACGGGATCGAGCCCCACCGTCCAGCTTAGCGTCTCCTCCATCCGGCTGATGGCGGCGGGCGACGGCAGCACCCGCATCGGCCTGGGTTCCTGTTCGACCTTGTCAGCGAAGCTGTGGACGATTTCCGGCCAAGTGTTGAAGTAGCCCTGCCGCCGGGGTTCGGGCAGGCGCTTCAGCACGAAAGCAGCTTCCGCGAAACGCTCCTCGACGAGGCTTGGTGTCCACTCTGTCATCGACGCGCATCCTTCGACTTGTCGCGATCCCCATAGAGCTTCTCGCCCAGTTGCCGGATCAGTTCGCGTTCGGGCCAGGTCAGGCGGTCGTCATCCAGCGACACCGCTAGGACGCGCTGCTCGCGCCAGCCCTCACGCTTGACCTCGTCGGGGCTGCGGCGCTGTCCGCCATAACCTTTTGGCGCCCACCTCACAGCACACCTCCCTGGGTCTCCAAAGCCCAGAGCAGGATGGCGATAGCATCGGCCTCGTTGTCGTCGGCAGGGTGAAACCCACGCTGGCGAATGGCAGCGAGGACGGCGTCCTTGCCGGCGTTCCCCTTGCCAGTGGCGAAGCGTTTGATCGTGCCGACCGGAACGCCCTGATAGGCGACGCACTCCCGCTCGCACCACGCGGTCATCGTCGCCAGGAAGCCGCCGTAGATGTGGGCGGCGTCGGTGCCAATGTGGCGACGAACCTCTTCGAACCAGATGGCGGCGATGGGGCCGGAGAGCCTGTCGATCTCGGTCAGCCAGTTGGCGAAGCGCAGATACCGCATGCCCCCACCGTCGAACCTGCCGGGACGCAGCGAGAGGGCACCGCTGGTGATTAGACCGTCCGGGGTGCGCAGCGCCCAGCCGGTGGTGGAGCCCAGATCAAGCGCGAGGACAGTCCTGCCCGCGGACCCAGAAGCGATGGGTGCAGGTGGGCTGTCGGCGATAGCGACGGGTAATGGGTGCATGCTCATGCGGATCGATCCTGTTTGAGTGTTGTCGGGCTGAGAGGTCAGGCACGCCGTGCGCGCGCGAAGCCCCTGGGGGTGGGAGAGGGAGAACCCGCGCAGCGCGGTTTTCCCCCACCCCCGAAGGGGGTGGCTTTCAACCCCACAACTTCGGGGCAAGGCCAAAGCATTGTGAATGATGGAGAAATTCAAGTTGCGGAGGGCCGCGACAACCGATCCTTTCCCAACTTGAATCTGCGCAAACCTGCGCGGGAGGGCGGGCCGGAGCAAAGGTAGTTGTGGCGCACTTTCCCAACTTGAATGTGCGCGGGACGGCTGGACGACACGCGGAGGCGCGAAAGGCAGCGAAAGTAGTTGTGGAGCTGGCCTCCCAGCCCCCCGCAACTTGCCACAACTTGATTCTGCGCAAGTCCAAGTAAACGGGATGAACTGGCACATCACGAGGTCTCCTCCGGCTGATAGACCCAGACCAGTGGGTTCTCGACCGGCAGGGCGGCTCCGCTCTGAGGGCATTTGTAGGTGCTGGGCAGAACGGGGATCCGCTCCGGGATGACCTCGCCTGTCTCGGGATCGGTCTTCTCTTCCCCGGTCGGGAACGTCATGCCTTCGACGCAGAGATAGCCGAACTTGGAACGCGAGGTCGGCAGGCTGAACGGCGCACCATCACGAACGAACTTGATGAAGCCCTTGGTGGCCAGCACGCTGATCCGCTCGCGGATGGTATCTTTGCCGCCCAACCCAGCCTGGTTTTCAAAGCTCTCCGCGAACTGCAGAGCCGTGAAGAGCCGTCCAGCTTCAGCCTCGTCAAAGAGCAGCTGAAGGATGACGTCGTGTTTCCGGGTCCGTTCGGCGTCCAGCTTCTCGCCAAATTCGCGGCGCACAAGGCGCTCGCCGGACCGGTCCAGCACCACCCAGCGCCCATCGGCCTTGTCGATGATCAGGGGCTCGATGCCGGGGCCGTTGCGCAGCTCGAAATGCAGCATCCGCTCGGGCCGGTCCTCGTCGGGCCGGTGCATGATGATGCCGGAGCTGTAGAAGCTGCGTAGCGACCCGGCGCCGGAGAGTGCCATGAACGGATCCTCGACGAGCTGCTTCTTCGTAATCTTGCGTGTGTGGTGGGCAAGGATGAGGCCGCAATCCGGGGCCACGGCATCGCGCAGCGCCTCGACCCGCTCCTGCAGGAAAAAGAGCATCGCCGTGTTGTCGTTCTCGCCGCCGCCTTCGGGCCCACCGTCGAAGAGGTTCCGGATCGGGTCGATGCACAGAATGTCAGGTGTGCCGTGCCCGTAATGGGCGCGGACAGCGGCGATGGTCAGCCCCACGCCGCCTGCATCAAGCAGCATGCGTACCTTCGGGGTGGCGACGAGATTGTCGCGGGCCGCGGCCAGGAGCGCCGGATCGATCCGGATCGCCTGAAGGCGTTCGCGCAGGTAGTGGTACTGAATCTCAGCCTGCAGATAGAAGATCCGCAAAGGACGGCTTGGCGCGAAGCCGAGGAACGGCACGCCCGCTGCCATGTGGACCAGAAGGCTGATCAGGAAGTCGCTTTTGCCGACCTTGGGCGCGCCGCCCAGCACCAGCATGCCGCCCGGCGTCAGCACGCGCGGTGCAATGATGTCATCCGGCATCGGACTGGTATCGTCGAGGAGCGCGCCAAGCGTGAAGGTCGGCAACGCCGACATGGGTGGAGCGGAGAGCCGTTCGAGCGCTGGGCCGTGGCGTTCCTCGTGCAACCGCCAGAGGCGCTGCGCTTCTGAAGCGAGCCGTTCCAGCGGCCAGCTCGGTCGCAGCTGGGCGGCGTTGTATTGGCAGATCGCCTCCCATGCCTCGTCGCGACTGATGCGCCCATCATGGGCCATCCGCACATAGTGGCCGATGGCAGCGCTCGCGCCCTGGAAGCGCGTCCAGTCGTCTTCGCCGCCTTCGCGGACCGGGGTGGTCAGGATCTCTGTGATCGAGGGCTTGTCGTTCGACGGTCCAGGCTCTGATCCCATTCCTGCAAGTGGCGGCATGGTATCGACTGCTTCCGCGAAATCGCGCAGGTGGACCTCGACGCGCGGGCTGTGCCGGCGAATGTTGACCAGCCGCTTGAACCCGCCCTTGTGATAGACAGAGCCAGCCAGACGGATGGGCTGGTGGGCTGATCGGAAATGGGTGTCGCCGCCGACCTTGACCGCAATGTCGCCGCGCAGACGACAGAGAAGCGCGATGTCCTCAGCCTCGGCCGGTTCGCTCAATCGCCACCAGACATGCAGCTTGTCGAGACCGTCCGGCGTCCGGCCGCCGCTTTCGACAAGCAGTGTCGGCTCGCCGAGATGCCGGATGAGGTGGTCGAGTTTGGCGACGATGTCGCCCGCATCGAGATCGACCAGAACCGTCTGCATCTGCAGGACGTCGGCGGCCTTGGCCTTGCCGGTCTCCGCGACCGTTCCCGGCACCACATAGAAGGCAGCGCCCTCTCGCGCCGCCCAGCCAGCGAAGGCGACGGATTTTTCCAGCAGGCTGTCGTCGATCTCGATCCAGGCGTTATGGGGGCGGCCGTCGATGCCCTGGCCCTTATCGACAAACCCGCGCAGCGGAACCCAGCCCTCGCAATAGCCGAAGACGACATCGAGAAAGACCGCGATCTGCTCGGGATCCGGTTCGATCTCGAAAGGATCGGTCTGGGGGGCGGCGTCGTTGAAGTCGCGCCACGCGTCGAGGGAGACGATGTTGTTCTCGCTCATGCCGGCAGCCCCCAGCAGCGTTCCGCCCATGGACACATGCGGCATTCGTGGAAATCACGGGTCGTAGCGATGCGCGGCAGCAGTTCCCCGGCGTCACTTGCCTGCAGGATCCGCACCCCGCGATCGCTCATCCGTTGAGCGAGGCCCGCGTCGAACGGCACGAGTTCGTGGTGCAGTTCGGCGGTGTCCTTGTTGATGGCGGTGAAGAGTGCCGGGTTCTCGGAGATGCCCGGGACCTGCGCCTCCATGTAGGCTTGATAGAGCGCGACCTGCGCGGCGTAGACGGGCTTCACCACGACCACGCCCTTGGCAACGGTCTCGCGCCAGTTCTTGGCGTTCATCGTCTTGCATTCCCAGAGCGCGGGAACGCCGATGCTCAGCGGCTGGGGAGCGGCGGCGATGATTCCGTCGACATGGCCGCGGATGCGGCCGCCAGCGACCGAGAAGCCGAATTGCTCACCATCCGGACGGTTGCCCTTGCGGGTGTAGAGATCGAACCCGGCACCGCGCAGCCAACGGATGGCAAGATCTTCGAGCGCGTGCCCGATCTCGAAGATCCGCAGCGTCTTGCCGGAGAAATCCTGGCCATCGTCCTTGGGCGCGCCCGCGAACTCGAACTGCAGGGCGCGTTCGCACGGGTGCCCGAGGCGGGAGCCGCCGAGATAGGTCCGTGACGGTGTCGCGGCGCGTGCGGCTTTGATCGCCTCGTCAATGACTGCGTTGATGCGCTCAGAGCAGGTGGGTCGGTGGTTATAGTCGAGCATCAGAACGGTACCTCCGCGTCGGCGTCGGCCGCCATGGCGTGCATGGCGTCCTGGAAGCCGCCGACGGCGACCTCGATCAGCGTGAGCACCTGCGCCTCCGAGAGATCGGAGAACCGCGCCTGCCAGCCGATCTCCTCCATGATTTCGGCGACCGGCTTCATGGCGGCGCGGATCGCCGCCTTCTCCTGTTCGGTGAGATCAACCATGGCCCAGCGCTCCCGCGCCAACCGCGTCCAGAAGCCCTGGCAGGCCATGGAGCAGAACCAGACCGAGGGGCGCGGCTGCTTCGACCGCACCGGATCGAACCAGCCAAAACCACGGGTGGGTCGCCGGCAGACAGCACAGAGCGTTCCACGCGGATGCCAGAGCCGCCGACGGTCCTCGGACGTGATGGGGGTGACGGAGGCCATGGCTCATGCCGCCCTCCCGATCGCTGCTTCGGGCGCGGCATCGGCAGCCCCGAAGACGAGCGCGCGAATACCATCGCGGTTGAACCGGAAGGCGAGCAGCGCCGATGCTTGGTAGCGAGTGAGCCCGAAGTCCTGCCGGTACTCAGGCGGCAGGAAGGCGAGCTGCCGGTCGGTCGGCGGCTGGTTCAGCCAGCGGCGGGTCTTGTGGGCGCTCTCGTCGCTCTCATGCTCGTTGAGCCAGTCGTCAGCCGCTGCCAGACAGACGGTGCGCTCGCCCATCGCCAGCAGATGCGGCCGCTGCTTCTGCATGCCCCCGATGCCGTACCAGCGGCCGTTCAGGAAGAAGACGCCGCCCCAGGCGTTGAAGCCGTTGGCGATCAGCGCCGCATCGTCGCCGAAGAGATCGCACCAGCGGAAACTCGACCGCTTTAGAAGGTCGATCTCGGACATTACGAAGTCGCCGAGCGGCGTGACCTCGCCCGCGTCCTGCCGCTCCCAGAGGTGACCGCAAAGCGGGCATTCGGTCGTGGCGAGCGGCACGATGGCGCCGCAGTCCGGGCAGTCCTTGGTCGGCGCTTCGCCGGAGGCCCCGCGACCGTTCAGGTCGACGTCCTGTTCCAGCGATCCGTGCAGCAGAGTGGAGGTGCCGAAATCCAACACGATGCAGTCGGTCTTGATGATGCCGGGATGCTCTTCGGGCGAGACCGTGCGCAGGCCCCGGCCGACCATCTGGATCATGGTTGACTTGTATGAGCTCGGCCGCAGCAGCACGACGCAGCTCGTCGGCGGGTGATCCCACCCCTCGGTCAGGACCGCGACATTGACGACGACCCGCAGATCACCAGCGGCATAGGCCGCAAGTGTCGCCTTGCGGTCGGTGTCGGCCATGTCGCCATGGATCAGTCCGGCGCCAACACCAGCCGCGTTGAAGGCGTCGGTCACGTTGCGGGCGTGGTCGACCGTCGAGCAGAATACCACCGTCTGGCGCTCGCCGGCTTTCTCCCGCCAGTGGCGGATCACCGCTTCCGTAACCGGCGACCGGTTCATGATCGCGTCGACCTCGGCCATGTCAAAATCGTCGGCCGTTCGGCGCACTTTGGTGAGCTGGTCCTGGACGCCGACATCGATGACGAAGGTGCGCGGCGCCACGAGATGGCCGGAGGCGATGAGTTCGCCGATCCGGATCTGGTCGGCGACGTTCGAGAACACCGGCCGCAGACCGCGCTTGTCGCCCCGATTGGGGGTCGCCGTGACACCGTAGATCCGACACATGGGATTGCGCTGGAGCGCGGCGTCGATGATGCGCCGATAGCTGTCGGCGGCCGCATGGTGCGCCTCGTCGATGACCATGAGGTCGAGTGCGGGCAGCTGGTCGAGATTGCTCGCGCGCGCCAGCGTTGGCACCATCGCGAAGGTGACCTGTCCGTTCCAGGATTTCTCCTTGGCATCGACCACCGAGGAGGTGATCCGCGGATTCATCCGACCGAACTTGCTGCGGTTCTGAGCGGTCAACTCGTCCCGGTGGGCGAGCACACAGGCCTTGGCGCCCGTGCTCTTCGGGTTCTCGCCGACCATGCGCCCGACAACGCCCGACAGCATGATCGTCTTGCCGGCGCCGGTTGGCGCGACGCCAAGGGTGTTCCCATGTTCGTCGAGCGCAGCCACGCAGCGCTCGACGAATTGTTTCTGGCGGGGGCGCAGCAGCATGGCTCAGCCCTCACTGTGCCCAGGACGGGCGCACGCCCGCCGCCGGTGCAGAAGATTGCGGCATCGACGACTGCGAAGGCTGAGCCTGTGGCTGCATCGGCGCCACGCCAGCCACACCCATGATGGCGGAATACTCCTTGTGATCCGGCGTCACAGCCGCGCGGATCTCGTTCTTCTCATCGCCATAGGTGTCCGTGCCGACATCGATCTTTGCGACGAACTCGAGCCCGTCGAGATCGGCAAAGCCGCTGATGCGGCGGGCGGCCTGCGCCTGAGCGGAGTTGTCCTTGTCGGAGATGCCGCGCGCCGAGTTCAGCATACCGCGCACGAGGCTGCGCCCCATGTTCGCCCAGTCCGGCCCTTTAGGACTGTAGAGACCGATCAGTGTGAAGATCTTGCGCCGGGCGTAGGGCCCTTCAAGAACCGTAAACTCACACGAGAGGTAGACCGAACCGGTCGTCCCGCGCGTGGCGTATCCGCCCGTCCAGCCCTGAGCCGGATCGTCGAAACCCCCGGGCCGGATGGTCAGGCGCACCTTGGCCAGTGTGCCCTTGGGGATGATGTTGGCGTTCTGCTTGGCGTCGTTGAAGTCGTTCCAGGATCCAGACATGACTGGGGTCTCCTCGTTCAGGCGTTTTCGGAAAGGGTGGAAGCGTCGGGGGTCGCAGCGGTCGCGATCGGAGCCGGACCGCGATAGGCCAGCCGCTCAGAGGCGGGCTTCACGGGTCCGCGGATCTTTGCCATCAGGCGGCCGAGATGCGGCTCCTCGATCAGATCGAGGCGGCCGGAGCGGTCCTTCGCGGGGAAGTTCCACTGATTGATCGTCTGGCAGATGAAGGCCCGATACGGCGTGCCGGCATCGTCCTTGATCTCCGCCATCGTAAGGACTTCATCGACGATGCCCGGCAGCTCGAGGCCGGTCTTCGAACCGTCGATCTGCGGCTGGAAGATGCGGCGATTGAAGTCGTCGAGCTTCTCGTCGAGGATCCCGACGAACCAGACGTTCTTCGTCCGCGTATGCTGCAAATGGGTCAGCCACGCGATCATCTCGCGGCCGTGCAGGCCATAGGCGCCTCGGACATCGGGCTTGCCGGTCTTGTCCGAGAAAGCCTCCGGCTGCCCCTTGCACCATTGGAAGCAGAGCCGCCCGGCGACGGTGATCGAGTCGATGAAGACCGTGTGGTAGCGGTCGAGCGCCGCCGGATCGCCGAAGCGCTCGCACACAGCCGAGTAGTGGGCCTCGCTGTAGACCTGGTCGTCCCGCAGCGCCGGGTTAGGGCCGCCGATGAAGACCGCAAAATCGCGGCATTCGACCCATGTGCGCGGCCGGACGCTGTCGCCGGACCATCCCTCGATGGCGAGGTCGCCTGCCTCCAAATCGATGAACAACGTGGTGGTGGGGTCGAGCGTCCAGAGAAGCGAGGTCTTGCCGATCCCGGACTTGCCGAAAATCGTGCCCTTGACCCCGCGTTGTTCCGCGAGCCGCTGGTCGGCCGAAATGATCGGGAGAGCCATCACTTGCCTCCCTTCGATGCGATCAGGGCATCTACCGCGATGTATGCACCCAGCGCACCGGCCTTGCGGGCCTCGTCGTGAAGGGTGCGCAACGCGTCGATTTCTCGGTAGAGCGCCGAGGCCTGTTCGTTCAGCCCGATGAGGGCAAAGGCCAGGTCATCGATCGAGGCCATCCCGACCGGCTTGACGGTCTCGTCGCGACGCTCGCCAAGGGCCGGCACCCGGATAGACTCGGGCAGCTTTTCCAGCCCGTAATGCTGCTCGCGGAGCACCGCGAGTTTCTTCGTGATGCTCATGACGTCACCTCGTTGGTCAGGGAAAGGCGGAAGCTGGGTTTGCCCGTGCGGACGGTGCGCGCGTCCTCAAAGGCGGAGCGGATGTGGCTCGGCCAGGCAGCGAACTTGCGTTCAGGCACCTTGATCGCAACGTCGACGTATTCGGCGGGGTCGTCGCCCTCGGCCCGGATGCGTGCTACGAGCGCGGCGAGCTTGTCCTGGTCCCAGTCAATGCGCTTGGGCAGATCGGCGATCACGGTGACCGCGCCGTCGTCGAGACGGATGGTCCCGGTGTCCTTGCCGGCGGCCTGACGTGCAGCGTGGGCACGATCGCCGTACTTGAGCGCGACGGCGCCATCGAGCCAGTCGCTGATCGTCTTGGCGCGACGCAGGGCGTCGGCGGCCTCGTTCTGCAGCAGGGCGAGCTGTTCTGCTGACAGAGCGGCGATGTCGCCGACGGTCATGCGCCGGAGCTCATCGATAGAGATGTGATTGGAGATCGTCATAACCGCCCCCTCACGCCGCAGGCTTTGCGGGGGTTTCGGCGGTGCTCGCGCGGATCTGTTCGCGCTCGTACTCCTCGACGTCTTCGAGGCGATAGACCACGCGACCGCCGAGCTTGACGAAGCGCGGGCCTTCGCCCGTCCAGCGCCAGCGCTCAAGCGTGCGGTGAGAAATGTTCCAGCGCGCAGCCAGGTCGATCTGGTTGAGGTGTTTCGTAGCCATCTGTGTCTCCTTGGGTTCTTGTCGAAAACCTGCGGAGAGGATGGCTGCCGGGCGGGTAGGAGCCGGAAAGGAGCCAGGTAGGGCTCAAGGTAGGAGTAGGTAAAACCGGCTCAGAAATGAAAAAGACCGCCCCATCGGGCGGCCTGGCAGTCGAGAGATTTCAGGGCATCAGAGGAACAACCAACAGCGGCCGTTCTCCTCTTTGATGAATTCACGCCATTCAGGTCTCCCGGAGAAAGCCTTCGCCAGCGTGTTGACGCTCGTGCTGTACCCGGCGCTCTCCAGAACCTCAGCGGTCAAAAGTTCCGGATGGCCCGATCTCCAAGCGTCATACAGCTGCCGGATGATTGCGCGCTGTTTCGATCCAGAGAATGAATGCCGTGTTCCGCGAACCGTGAGGGACGCGCCGTCGGCCGCCATGGCGATCAGGTCGTCGGTCAGCTGCGAACCCGCCGCAACACGGGCGGCTAATAGTTCGGAAATGACAGCAAGACCGTTATGATCGGCGACATCTCGAACGGCGATCAGCGCATGACCGAGGTGCACGTCAGTCGGCAGGCGATTGCCAGGCGTGAAGCTCAAGACGATTCGCAAACCGGGTGCCGGACGCTTGCGGGCAGCATCAATGAAACGTTTCCATGTCGCCGCATCGCTGAGCCGACGGCCAATCCAGACAGATATACGTTTACTGCGTCCTGGCAGGCGCGCGTCGCCGACCTCCCAAAGAAGGTCGGGCACGAGTTCGACAGGGGCGGTTCGCGGGGAGATATCCAGCCGCTCCAAGAGCTGTTCGAGCAACATGCCGAAGTTGACGCGGTACGTTGCCAACTGATTTCCGGGGACATTCACCCAACCCGCTGACGGGCTGAAATAACCATATGCCCGGTGTTTAGGACACCAAGTCAGATTTACGGGCTCGTCTTCGTGGTCGACGAGTGAAACGGCTGCCCGCGAGTGATCTTTCGACTGAAGGATCCCAGACGCCTTCAGCGCTGGCGCGACCCGCCCATAGTAGCTGTCGAGGACCGAGCCGCCGATAACTGCATCCGGCGTCTCGATCACAGACAGCAGCAGGTCTGCCGCCTTCCGATCAATCGACGACGGCACCGTCAGCCCCGGAAAGGATGCCCCAACGACGCAGGTACTTTTCGCCGATCAGCTGCTCTTCCTCGGTCTGATCCTTGAGATTGCAGCCATGAGGCATGGTGATCGTCAGCGGCAGCGTCCGGCCCCGCTTCGCGTCGCCCTTGGGGTGAAACTTGATGGTGAGTTTCGCCTGCGTCGCCAACCATCCACCGGCTAACGGGTCGTTGGGCCCAAACCGCTCTGCCGACATGCTCCAGATGGTGCGATCGGCTTTCCGCAGGCATTCGAGCGTGACGCGTTCAGCGTTATTGTCGATGGGCATCAGCCGCAGCTGCTTGACCTCGACGGACTCGATTCCGTCCTCCGGGTCCGTCGGGAAGCCGAAGGGGTGCAGGAGGACATCGAGATCGTAATTACGGAACGGCACCTTTTCACTCTGGAACTCGATGCCGAGGAGGTCCCGAGCCATGAAGCGCACCATCTCCTCGCGGCTCTCGCGGTCGTTGGCCACTACCTCGATCACGCCGGTTGCCGGCTCGTAGGTCATCGCCGCTTCGAACACGGGGCGGCGAGCGCGACGGACGAGCGAGCCGCCATCATCGAACGCCAGGAAGTCGTCCAGCAGGCCCTCGCGGTAAATCGCGATCTGCACCAGCTCGCAGTCTTCGCCGTCGAAGGTCGGCCGGTAGCGTCCAAAGATGTCGATGTGGATGTTATTCGAAGCAAACCGCTCACGCAGCGACGCCTTGAAGGCTTCCAGGGACGTCTCATCGCGGCGCAGATCAAGGTTCGGCTCACCGATGAAACCGTCCCAGCTCCGGCCCCGGCGGCGTTCGTCGGTGTAGCGGACCTCCTCGGCATGGCGGAACCGAACCGGCTCGTTCAGGAACATCCAGAGCGCCCGGGCGTGCCCATTGGCGAGATCGTCGAGAACCGTGCGGTCATCGACAACACTATAAAGCGCGGTCTGCCCGGCATCGTCGGCAAGGGCACCGACACGCTCGGCATCATTGACGATGCGCGCGCGGCCCACGTCGTCCATCTCGTCGACGGCGCGGAGCGTGATGCGGACCACCTCGGGCTCCGGCCCCTGCCAATCGACCTCGGTCGGAAGCTCGATGCCGGTTTGGTGGAAATAGGCCTGCAGCGACGAGGCAGGCATGTTGCGGATGAAAGTCGTCACTGAGGCCATGATCGGTTCTCCTTAGCCTTTGATGGTGCGCGGGTCGTTCCCGTGCGAATCGGATTGGCCGATCCGGCCGTCCCGGTTGTGGATCTTGAATTCCGTCCCGGCGTTGCGGCTCATCTCCCGGCCACGGTCGATCGCCTCCCGCTTGGTGTCGAAATGCCCGCTGGCGCGGTTGGCGCCGCCTCGGCGGATGTCCCAGCCGCCACCGGAGCTGGGAACGATGTGGTGCGTGCCCGTTGTCTTGCTGCTCTTGGTCATGCGAAATCTCCGCATTGAATCCGTTGATCTGCTAATTAGCGTATCATCGGCTTGAGCGGAGTCAATCGTAAAAATACGCTATTCCGCGAATTGGCGGATTCTTCCTCAGAAAAGCGATGGTTGCCGGTCGGACGAAGCCAACAGATTGAGCTTCAACAACCGAATTCTGGCTGCCTCTTCCGAGACGGCGAATCGATCAATGACCGCTGCAATGAGGGCCCGACCGTGATCGGAGCCGTGATAGATGCTACCGTGCAAGCCGCGCGGTTGGCAGTAATCCGAGACCAAGCGCCGTACGTGGGTCACCGGCATCAGGATCGACCCACTCACGTAACCTGCCTGCCACTCCATCCAATCGTACTGTGACGCATTGAGGATGCTGTCACGCTTGCAGATGGCCTTATTCTCGGGGCTCTTGCGATCGAAGAGCTGTCGAGCAAGAAACTTCTCGGCCCACAAGTGTCGGTGAAAATGAACATGGCCAAATTCGTGTGCCAGCGTCGTCCGGAGCCTGTTCTCGCGGCGCGGGTCATTTCCCAGTTTCTCCGAGATTGAAACCTTAGTGTTTCCGGTTGGGAAGAACTCGGTCATGCCCTCGACGTCGTCGCCGAACTCGGAAAGGTCGGCGTACGAGTCCAGCTCCACGTCGTGCTGTTCAATCAATACATCGAGGTCCTCGGTCCGAAGCGGGAACTCGACTGCATTGCGGCGCCTGCGTAGCAGCGCAGATACGATTCTCTCGCACTCACGATCAAGGTCCTCTGGGGAGTAGTGAGGCCGCTCGGCGAAGCGGCCGGTCTTGTCCGGTACCATCCTCACCATGCAGCTGCTCCTACTTCGTGAGATTCTTTCGGAAATTGGCGAAGCTCTCGACGATTTTTTCCCGATTCTTTGCGGAGCCCCTCAAGTCGTCAGGAATTTTTCCGGCCAAGACGAAGAGGTATCCTTCATCCTCATCCAGGATGGCTGCAAACTGCTTGATCAGATGATCAGAGGTGGGGCTACGGCGATCATGTTCGATGTCATTCAGATATTGTGGTGAAATCGGTCCACCATCTTCCTCCTTCTTCACCAGCGCCGCGAGCTCCTTCTGGCTAAGGCTCTTGGCCTTGCGCGCTTTGGAGATCGCCTGACCAAAGGTCATGGATTCGGCTGACATTGTGGTTTCCCTCTCGGCTCCACCGAAAATACGCTTGTTCGCGGATTAGCGAACTGTTACTCGTTATCCTCCAAGGGATCAACCATTATGCAGGTCTGCCGAACCGGGCTTCCGAGCGACAAGGCCAGATTTGCCTGACTTGAGGGGTCAAACATGCCGACTGTCGGCTGGATCCGCGAAGGGGACCTCGATGCCTTCTACGAAGGCACTGAGCGTGTTCCTGATCCGTCCCCTCACAGGGCACCAACGTTTGCCTGCCCCTTCTGTACGTCCAACTTCTCGACGCAGCCCGAACTCCATGCTCATGTGTATGCTAGGCACCGCGTCGAACGGCCGCTTATTATGCTGCAAGGCAGCGAGCCAACCGGGAACGATGTGATCCGGGCACCTCTTCATGCCTCGGACATCGCGCTGGCCAATACCAGCTTCGTAAGAGTGAGTGTCGACGGGGCAAGGGGGTGCCGGATCTCCCCACTTGACCTACCGGAAATCCTAGCAAGGACTAATCAGGCCGAAGTCAAGCTAGAGCTCATCAATGACTCGCAGAAAAATTCTGCTCCAGTTACCTCGAAGTACAACATCTCGTTCCGGATCGCCGATCAGGACGCGACCAAGAACGTGGAGAAGGCTTTCATCGAAGTTCTTGTGTCCACAGCAATCACCCGTGAATCAATCGGCCGTTTCCTTGCCGACAAAAGAACGCAGGGTGCGGGAGCGGAGTATGCGTCTGGTTTGGCTGATTATTGCTTGGGCATCCTGATAAAGGAGCGACCTGCCGGGGAGCGGCTTACGACCCCTCTCTCTCGATACCGGGAGCTCTACGGAGGTGCCCTGGAGATCCTCAACGACTTCCAACGTCCGCTCGCTCGCTTGATCACGAGTATTATTCGCTTCTCATTGAATAATTTTGACGGAAGTCTGCAGCGCACAGGATATTGGGAGCTCGATTTGACGACCGAGCTACTCGTCGATCCAAGCTCCGAAGCCTTGCCACGGAATCACGGTGGCGCCAAGCGTCGCCCCGTCTGTCTGGACTTGCCCTGAAAAAGTGGAGAGCTTGATGTATGATTTTACGTTGGGAGACCACGATGACGGGGCCAGTGATGAAGAAGGTAACGGAAGAATTTCGGCGCGAGGCGGTTCGGATTGCACTGACGAGCGGTCGGACGCAGGGTCAGGTTGCGGCGGACCTTGGGATTGGCAAATCGACGCTTGGCAAATGGGTTTCGCGGCACCGGGAAGCGGATCTTTTGTCCGGCCCGCATGAGGATGTGCGGAAGGAGTTGTCACGGCTTCGGCGCGAGAACGAGATTCTGCGGCAGGAACGCGACCTGTTAAAAAAAGCAGCGGCCTTCTTTGCGCGGGAGACAAGTCGATGATGTTCCGGGTCATTGATGAAAAGAAGGCCGACCTGCCGATGGACCGGAGCTGCGCCTTGCTTGGCGTCAGCCCGAGCGGCTATTACGCCTGGAAGCATCGCCGTCCCAGCAGAAGGCAGTTGGACGACATGGTGTTTCTGGCGCACATCCGGTCGCAATTTGCCACCTTGCATGAGACCTATGGCAGCCCCAGGATGCATGCTGAATTGCGGGAAGACGGTATGAAGATCGGCCGTCACCGGGTTGCCCGGCTGATGCGCGAGAACGGGCTGAGAGCCCTGCAAAAGCGCCGTTATAAGAAAACCACGGACAACCATCATGGCGGCCCGGTGGCGGCCAATGTCCTGGAGCAGGATTTTGCCGCCGCACAATCAGACCGCAAATGGGGCGCCGACATCTCCTATATCTGGACCGCCGAGGGCTGGCTCTATCTGGCGGTGGTGGTTGATTTGTTCTCACGGCGGATCGTCGGCTGGGCCACCAGTGACCGGTTGAAGAAGGACCTGGCTCTGACCGCGATGAAGCGGGCGTTGATTGTGCGCCAGCCACCATCGGGCCTGCTCCACCACTCCGATCGCGGCAGCCAATATTGCGCCGCAGACTATCAGAAACTCCTGGCCGACCACGGATGCGTCATATCGATGAGCGGCAAGGGCAATTGTTATGACAACGCGATGGTCGAAACCGTGTTCAAGACCATCAAAGCCGAGCTGATCTGGCGGACAAGCTGGCAATCACGCAGCCAGGCCACAACCGCCATTGGACAATATATCGACGGTTTCTATAATCCCGTCCGGCGCCATTCCGCCCTCGGTTATAAAAGCCCTTGCCGCTTCGAGGCCGAAGCCGCATGAACGAGCAAACCGCTCTCCACTTTTTCAGGGCAAGTCCAGTCCGGTAGATCATGGTACGGGGAGAATGCTCGAATTGGCGTCTCATCTCGTCGGGCAGCCGCGGTGGAGTCCAATTCTCGATGATGAGTGTCGGACGCTCGCGCGCACCGATGTTCTGGATACCAGTGATAACCAGAAAGCCCTCGCCGTATGGGCCGCAGTTGCATGGCGATTGGGTGCAAAGCAGAGCGCGCTGGAACCACTCACGCAAATAGCTGAAGTCTATCCATTCAGCCGCTGGGCAAGAGAATACCTTGAGAAAGCAACGACGTGACTGAAAACGAAGAGAAAACTGGGACCACGCCAGACCAGAAACCCGCAGCCCTTCCAGCAGCAGAGGGGCGGGCTCCCACTGACGGTACCACGTCGGAAATTGAGTTTCCGCCAACGTTATCTGGATTTTTCGAGGAGGTCCGCGCCAGCCCATCAGCATTCTTCAAGATCCTTCGCAAAAATGAAGTGAGGCACTTCCGGTCCGAGGATCGGGAGGCGGCTGGAAAGCTGATGTCAGCCCTTGATCCCGAGGGTGAGCGCCTTTGGGCTCTGATGTCGCAGTCTACCTTACCCGACGCTATCGACACCTGGGTATGGGGGGCTGCTCAAGCGCGTCTCAATGAGAAGCTTGGGGAAGCGTTCGATCCGCAAGACCACGATGCCGCGCGGGTGCTCAAGACAATCCTTGCCAGCCTTTCACCAGGGCTTCGCTCAGATCAGAAGGAAGAGAGGAAGCGCGCCGAAACCTGGCTCCGGATCGGAATTTGCTGGCTCGTGGAAAAGCGCGCTCTCAAAGCCTGGCAAGTTGCCGAGGGACTGCGACCCTCCTTCTTCCCGGAGTTGAAGTCAGCTGCGCGCTTGGCTCAAAGGGCCATTCAAAGGGGCAAGATTAACGAGCTACGTCTGGCAGTAGCGGTGGCTGGACTCGGCAATCAGATGGTCAGGGACGCGGCCGAAGAGCGTGACCGTGAAAGGAATACAGCCGCAGACCTACGTCACCGACTGGATGGTGCACGAAAGACAATTGAAAAGCTCAATTCCGAGATGGAAGGCGCCAGAAAGATGGTTGCTGAGCATGAAGCAGCTATTTCCAAGCTTGAGCAGACGCTCACAGCAGAACGGCAGCACTGGGGTCATGATCTGACCGAGACAAAGGCCGAGCAGAAGGTCCTGCTGGGTGAACGCCTCGCGCCCTTGCTGGAAGATGCCATTGATGCGCTTGAAATCGATCCGCCCGCACCGGGGACAGCGCTACGGCGGATAAAGTCTGCGCTCGCCGTGATCAAAGAGGTAAACGAATGAGTGAAGTGATTTTCGGAATCGATTTCGGCACTACGAACAGCCTTGCGGCGATTGCTGTGGGCGGCAGAGCATTGGCACTGGTGGATCAAGTGACGCGGCGTCCGCACCCGTCTGTCATTTGGTACCGTGGCTCCGACATTGTTGTTGGTCGCGAAGCGCGACAAAACATGGACATTTCGGAAAGCGGTGCCCCTCCAGGTTTCGTGCGTTCTCCCAAGATGTCCCTCAGGCGTGATGGCCCCATCTTTGTCGACGGCCGACCCGTGGAGCCAACCGATGCTGTCGCCGAAGTTCTCAGGCATCTGAAAACCGACGCTTCCATTGCGCGTGGGAGCGCTCCCGGCCACGATCTTACGAGAGCAGTTTTCACTATACCGGTTGATTTTGGAGGACCTGAGCGCCGTGCCCTCCGCGAGGCGGCGCGGAAAGCCGGAGTCGGCGTTGTACAGTTTGTCCACGAGCCCGTAGCGGCCCTGTACGCTTATCTCCGCTCGCAGCCCGACCTTGGCCGTGAGCTGGCGCGACTGGAAGGAAGAACAATCCTCGTTTTCGATTGGGGCGGTGGTACGCTCGACCTCACACTGTGTCGCATCTCCGGCGGCGCGATCATGCAGGTTAGAAATCTTGGCGACAATGAAGTGGGTGGTGACAAGTTTGACGAGCGTCTCAGAAACCACTTGCGCGAAAAGCACGCTGCCACACATGGCCTCGATGACATTACAGCGCTTGAGCAGCCCGGCATGGCAGCAAAGCTGCTACACCAATGCGAAATCCTGAAGATCCATTTGTCCGATCCGAAGGCCGACACGGAAGACGTAATCGTTCGAAACTACTTGAAGGTGGATGGAGCCGGAAGGAACCTTCTCGGATCCGTAAGCCGTTCGGAACTCGAAGACCTCAGCGCGGGTATCGTCGCGCGCGGGCTCGCTCGGATCGATGAGATCCTTGAGCAAACTCAACTGACCTACCAAGATATCGAGCTCTGCCTTGCTACCGGAGGCATGGTGAACATGCCTGCCATTCGCGACGGTCTCACAGAACGGTTCGTGGGCAGGGTGCCGCGGCTCGACAACGGCGATCGGATCATCGCCGAAGGCGCTGCCTGGATCGCAAACGATGGTCTGAGGCTGAAACTCTCAAAACCAATCGAAATTCTTGTCGCAGATACATCCGGCCGGGGAGCGTACCACTCTCTTGTCGATGCCGGGTGGACCCTTCCGATAGAGAATGAAACGCAGAATGTTGCCAACACGCGCCTCTTTTGTGTCGACCCGCGGGAAGGTGTCGCGGTGGTCGAGGTGGCGAAGCCGGTGAAGCTCGGCAAGACATCACCGAACGATCCCCGACATTCGCTTTGCATCGCCAGGGTCGAGGTGGACCGGAATGCGCAGCCTCTTATTGAGCGAATCGAATGCAATCTGCAGATCGACCACGATTACATCGCCCGGGTGACACTTAAGTCGACAGGTCGAGGGGCTGAGTCTTCCGAAGAATTCCATGACCTCGAGTTCGGACTCTCGTTAGGAGCCGGGATCTCTCAAGATCCCGGGACAGACGATACTGACAACCCTGGCTCGTCTGGCCCGGTAGGAAAAATTAGATCACTTGCCAGCAGCAATCTATTTCAAAGGACTAATGTCGCAAGGTTTGATGAGCGAGTCCATGCACATGGCGACCTCTGGAAGTACGTTCCTGGGGATTTAGTTGCGACATGGAAGTCGAACTATTTCGACACAAGAAGCAGAGATGCGACTGAAAGACAATTAGAGGAACGCAACTTCTATGTTCCTTGCGCTCGATGCAAAAGGACAATCTCTCAGATCAAGGCGGAAGGTCCAGTAAATGGGTGTCGGGGTTCGTGCGGCTTAGGTCCGAGCAAAGCACCAACGGATTCGTTCCAGCATTCTTTCCCACCGCATCGGGAGGTTTAACCGACCGGAAGGATGATCGGACCATGCGCGCGGGCTCGAATGATTCCGCAGCATTACGATAAGCCATTGAATCCGATTGTTTATCATCGTTTTGCGACTACCTTCTCGCCAGTCATCCTCTGTTGCGAACGGTCTCATGCAAGACGCCCGATCCGGTCCGAACCCTCTCTTGCCCGCCCGTCTGTCGGCGGACGAACG
>NZ_JARKVQ010000014.1:0-87349 GCF_029946565.1 Iodidimonas sp. MBR-22 | reverse complement strand
GCCCACCGGAAAACACGAACCAAATGGTGCTGCAATGGCAGTGAATTTAAACCGGACAGCAGTGGGTCAAGCCCGGGGTGGCGGGGGAAAGACGTCCGTCATCGCGCCGCGTCGCGCTGCGCATCATTGATTTTGCTCATTTCCCTAGAGCATTTGGACGCGATTTCCTTGCCGCTCCGTGATCCCACCCCGCTTGAAATCGCTCTAGGCCATCACTGGTTTTTGGTGCATGCTGGCCTCTTCATGATGAGGCTTTTTTGGCACAATATCCACAATCTGCTTCTCGCCGGTGAAAGCATCTTGATTGCATGGGGGATCGATGACTATGCCAAATGCGGATCAGCGCCAGCCATCATGGCACATCTTAACAACCAAGGAATCGCTCGACCGCCTTGAGACGCAGGCGGGCGGCCTTTCTGAAACCGAGGCGACAGAGCGGCTGGCGAAATATGGCCCGAACCGGCTGCCTGAAGGCGCCCGGCAAAACGGCTTCCTGCGCTTTCTAAAGCAATTTCACCATCTTCTGATCTATGTGCTCCTTGGCTCTGCGGTGCTGACAGCAGCGCTCGGCCATTGGATCGATACATGCGTCATTCTGGCCGTGGTCCTTGCCAATGCCCTGATCGGCTTCATTCAGGAAGGCAAGGCAGAAAAGGCGATGGATGCCATTCGCCATATGCTCGCCCCCCACGCCACTGTGCTCCGCGATGGGGAACGCCACAGCATCAAAGGCGATCACCTCGTTCCCGGTGATATTGTCTTGCTTGAAGCCGGAGACAAAGTGCCCGCTGATCTGCGCCTTTTGGCCGCGCATGGCATGGCGGTGCAGGAAGCTATCCTGACCGGTGAATCCGTACCCGTTGAGAAACATATAAAGCCGGTTGCTGAAAATGCTGCCTTGGGAGACCGATCATGCATGGCATTTTCCGGTACCCTGGTCACGACCGGGCAGGGAAAAGGCGTGGTCGTTGGCACCGGCAGCCAAACCGAAATCGGGCGCATCAGCGGGCTGCTGTCAAATGTTGAAACGCTGACCACGCCCCTCGTGGCGCAGATGGCTGTTTTTGCCAAATGGCTGACCCTCTTCATTCTGCTGATTGCCGGACTTCTCCTAGTATATGGCTATTTTGTCAGCCGCCATGAGTTCACGGAGACATTCATGGCGGTGGTCGGGCTCTCAGTTGCCGCGATTCCCGAAGGATTGCCCGCCGTGCTAACCATCACGCTGGCCATCGGCGTTCAGGCCATGGCGCGCCGCAATGCCATTGTCCGGCATTTGCCAGCGATTGAAACTTTGGGGTCGGTTTCCGTTATCTGCACCGATAAAACCGGCACCCTCACCCGCAATGAAATGATGGTGGCCTCTATCCTGACCGGTCGGCATCTCTTCACTTTGGAAGGTGAAGGCTATGCGCCCATGGGGGCACTCAAGCTGCTGGATGCGCAGGTAAAGCCATCCGACCATGCCCTGCTTTCAGAACTCGGCCGTGCGGCGGCCCTGTGCAATGATGCGATCCTGCGTCAGCAGGAAGGCGCATGGATGGTGGAGGGCGACCCGATGGAGGGGGCACTCCTCGCCTTCGCCGGAAAAATGGATCAAGATATCAGCAGGACACAGGCCCTGTGGACACGCACCGGCATCATCCCCTTCGATGCCAAGCACCGCTTCATGGCGACCCTTAATCATGACGATGAAGGCCGAGCCTTCATTTTCGTCAAAGGCGCACCGGAAAAAATTCTGGCCATGTGCCGGGATCAGCGCGGCACGGATGGCGAAACGGAAGCGCTGGCGATCGATGACTGGCATGAGAAAGCCTGTTCCATCGCGGCGCTCGGACAACGCGTGCTTGCCTTTGCCATCAGGCCGGTGGAAGCCGACCATAAAGCGCTTGACCATAAAGATGTTGAAGGCACGCTCACGCTTTTGGGCATGACGGGCATGATCGACCCGCCGCGTGCTGAGGCGATAGCCGCCGTCGAAGACTGCCATCAAGCCGGCATCCGGGTGAAAATGATCACCGGCGACCATGCACAAACGGCCGCCGCGATTGCCAAGCAGATTGGCCTGAAAAACCCCGAACAGGTTTTGAGCGGGCACAATCTCGACGACATGGATGATGCCACGCTACATCAGGCCGTTCTGGATTGCGACATTTTCGCCCGGACCAGCCCGGAACATAAGCTGCGATTGGTGATGGCGCTGCAATCCCATGGCTTGACCGTGGCAATGACCGGAGATGGCGTGAATGATGCACCCGCCCTGAAACGCGCGGATGCGGGCATCGCCATGGGGATGAAAGGCAGTGAAGCGGCCAAGGAGGCAGCGGATCTAGTGCTGGCGGATGATAATTTCGTTTCCATCGCCGCCGCCGTGCGCGAAGGCCGCACTGTTTACGACAATATCAAAAAGGTCATCAGCTGGACACTACCAACCAGTGCGGGCGAAGCGATGACCATCATCGTCGCTTTATTGGCGGGGATGACCCTGCCGATAACCCCGGTCCAGATTTTATGGGTCAATCTGATCACCACTGTAACCCTGGGCATCGCGCTTGCCTTCGAGCCGACGGAAGAAAATACCATGCGCCGTCCGCCGCGCCCGCGTGATCAACCGCTGCTGACCGGCGGACTGATCTGGCATATCGTGCTCGTCTCGATCCTGTTTCTTTGCGGCGTATTCGGCATGTATCACTATGCCATCGAACAAGGTTACGCGCTGGAACTCGCCCGCACCATCGCCCTTAATACGCTGGTGGTGATGGAAATATTCCACCTGTTCTTCATCCGGAATATCTATGGAACATCGCTGACATGGAAGGCGATACGCGGAACCAGAATGGTGTGGACAGTGGTCATCGTTATTACTGTCGCGCAGTTCGCTCTGACCTATCTTCCGCTCATGCAAACCGTTTTTGCCACAAAGCCCATCTCATTGAAGGATGGTCTGCTGATCATCGGCATGGGCGTGGTGCTGTTTGCGATCATCGAAACCGAAAAGCAGATCCGCCTTCGTCTGATGAAAAAAGTGACGAATGCTGATGATCGGGCATAGCGTCTGATATGCTGTAGAGCCTGCCGCTATTGGCCAAGCCAAGCGCATTTCAATATAATTTCATGATGTCAGGAAATGGTGACCCCTACGGGACTCGAACCCGTGTTTTCGCCGTGAAAGGGCGACGTCCTAGACCGCTAGACGAAGGGGCCGTGCGGCTTGCGTGGAGCGGTGTTTAGACAATGCAGGCATGATCCGTCAAGCACCCTTCGCCAAAATCCGAAAAATATTTGATCCCATGTGCAAATATGCGCGGATTTTTGCGCGCATATCCCAAGATGAGGCCTGATCTCCATCCTTAAACAAGGGCGGCATCATCGATGGTCATTTCGATTTTTGGCGTCATGCCCCATTCATCGATTTTGAGCTTTCCCGCCAGATGAAAGCGCTTGCCCACCCCCCCCATAAGGGCCGCCCCCAGATCCTGATCGGCCGCGCGAAAGGCAATCGCCTTCAATCGCCCGCCCCCACGGCCTGCGAAAATGCAGCGCACATGGCCACGGCCCACTTCATCGCAGCGCACCAGATCAAGATCGGGCAAAACAAAACGCGGCGCCGGATTGCCCATACCAAAAGGGCCAAGGCGTTCAAGAGCCGTAACCAATTCAAGGCTGGCCCCTTTCAGGCTGAGCACACAATCCACCTCATGCAGGCGGCCCGCACGGGCCTTTTCCACCCGCGCCAAAAGCCATTGCTCCAGAAAATCACGAAATGCCGGAAGCTTTTGCGCCGATGCGCTGAAACCCGCCGCCATGGCATGGCCGCCGCCCTTTTCGAGATGGCCCAGCCGCATCGCTTCTATCACCGCCGCACCAATATCCACATGGGGAATCGATCGCACCGAGCCTTTCGCCTCGCCCGCATCATCGATGGCGATCACGAAAGCGGGGCGGCCAAAGCGTTCGGTGAGCCGCGAGGCGACAATCCCGATCACCCCGGGATGCCAGCCCCGCCCTGCTGCAAAAACCAGCGGATGGGGATCGCCGCCTGCGCTTTCTTTCAACACCTGGGCCAGGGCTTCATCGGCAACCGCGGCTTCCAGCGCCTGGCGTTCGGTATTATGAAAATCAAGCTGCTCGGCCATGTGTCTGGCTTTTTCAGGATCATCGGTGGTCAGCAACCGCGCCCCCAGATCAGCCTCGCCCACCCGGCCACCGGCATTCACCCGAGGGCCCAGCAAAAAGCCCAGATGATAAACCCCCGGCATCTGATCCATGCGCGCCACATCAGCAAGCGCCGCCAGCCCGATATTGTGCCGCCGGGCCAGCACCTTCAATCCCTGCGCCACAAAGGCCCTGTTCACCCCGGTGAGCGGCACCACATCACACACCGTGCCCAAAGCCACCAGATCCAGCCATTGCATCAGATCCGGTTCAGGTCGGCTCGCCCTATACCAACCCGCCGCGCGCAAAGCGCGATTGATCGCCACCACCAGAAGAAAGCTCACCCCCACAGCGGCAAGCTGCCCATAAGTGCCATCTTCATCAAGGCGATTGGGATTGATCACAGCCACCGCAGGCGGCAAGGCGCTTTCGGCCTTATGATGATCAACAACGATCATATCAAGGCCCATGGCCTGCGCCGCCTGCAAAGGCTCGAACGACAAGGTGCCGCAATCAACAGTGATGACCACTTGGGTCTGTTCATCCGCCAGAATCCGCAAAGCCGCCTCATTGGGGCCATAGCCCTCGCGCAGGCGATCCGGGATATAAATCCGCGCCAGCGCACCCACAGCAGCGAAAAACCGCCACAGCAAAGCGGAGGATGTGGCCCCATCCACATCATAATCGCCAAAAATCGCGATTTTTTCTCCACCCATAATGGCTTTTGCCACGCGATCGGCCGCCACATCCATATCCGCAAAGCGCGAAGGATCAGGCAGGCTCTGGCGCAAAACGGGCTGGAGAAACGCCTCGGCCGCATCAATGTCAATGCCCCGGCCCGCCAGCACCCGCCCAACGATTTCATCGAGTTCGAGGCGCTGGCTCAAGTGCAAAGCGAGACGATCATCACAGGGCCTGAGCCGCCAGTGCCGCCCGCTCAAGGAACGGCTGACGCCCAAAAGGGCATCCTGATGAGGCGCGGGCGCGGCATCGGCGCTTATGCCGGGTTTTGTGCTCAATTGCGGTTGATCTCATGCTTGATATGATCAGATCGGATATGACGCACCGTGCGGGTGGAAGCCCGCATCACCAGAGAATGGGTGCGCCAGCCGATCCGGGTTTTACTCACCCCCTTCATCATCGTGCCATCGGTCACACCGGTTGCGGCAAAAATGGTATCGCCACAGGCCAGTTCATGCATCTGATATTTACGATGAAGATCCGTGATCCCGATGCGCTGCGCCCGTTCCTTTTCATCGTCATTGCGGAAAACCAGCCGTCCTTGAAACTGCCCGCCCACGCAATTAAGCGCTGCCGCGGCCAGCACCCCTTCAGGGGCGCCCCCCTGGCCCAGATAAAGATCGATGGCGGTATCGGGTTCGGTAGTGGCGATGACCCCGGCAATATCACCATCGGGGATCAGGCGCAGCCGAACCCCAATGGCCCGCAATTCATGGATCAGCTTTTCATGACGCGGCCGATCAAGCACGCAAACGGTGATCTCTCCGACTGCAACATTTTTAGCCGCCGCCATTGCCTTCACATTCTCCGTCGGGCTTTTATCCAGATCCACCAGCCCTTGGGGATAGCCGCCGCCAATGGCGATCTTATCCATATACACATCAGGGGCATTGAGCAGATTGCCCTTTTCCGCAATGGCCAGAACAGCCATGGAATCCGGGGCCCAGCGGGCAGTGAGGCCAGTGCCTTCCAAAGGATCGAGGGCGATATCAACCGCCACCCCCCCCAAACCCACTTTTTCGCCGATAAACAGCATCGGGGCGTCATCGCGCTCCCCCTCGCCAATCACCACGGTGCCATCGATATAGAGCTTGTTGAACGCCGCCCGCATGGTTTCAACGGCTGCCTGATCGGCCTCTTTTTCCCGCCCCAAACCGCGCCATTGGGCCGCAGCAATAGCCGCCGCTTCGGTCACACGCACCATTTCAAGAACGAGTTGCCGGTCAAGCGTGCCTTTATCTGTCATGGTTTTTCCTCATCCCCTGTTCCCTTTAAACCCAAAAAATGCCGGACCTCGAAAAGCCGGGGGCTTTGATTGCACGGTATCTTGAATTAACGTACATCTCATAAAAAGGCTAAACAAAGCATCCTCTAAATCTTTTTCAATATCGTACCCCTGATGATGGAGACGGCCATGACGCAATCGGATCATGCTGCAGATAAAACACCGGAAAGCCCCCTTACTCAGGCCGACTGGCAGGCATATTCCGATAATATGGCGAAAGTGGCTACCCGCACCCAGGAACTGATTCAGGAATGGCTGAAAAAGCAGCAGGATGCCCAGCAGGATCAGGATATCGACCCGCTCAATATCGGCGATTCCTTTTTTGAACTGACCGCAAAAATGATGAGCGATCCCGCCCGTCTGGCGGAAACCCAGATGGCCATGTTCCAGGATTATCTGCAACTATGGCAGAATGCGACCCTGCGCATGATGGGGGCGGAAACCGAGGCGGTGATCGCGCCGGAAAAAGGCGATAAGCGCTTCAAACACCCGGAATGGTCGGAAAATCAGCTTTTCGATTTCATCAAACAATCCTATCTGCTGGCATCGCGCCATATCAATAAAGCGGTTGAAGAAACCGAAGGGCTCGCCCCTGAGGACGAGCGAAAAACAGAATTTTACACCCGCCAGTTCATCGATGCCCTTTCCCCCAGCAATTTTGCCCTCACCAATCCGGAAGTCTTGCAAACAACGGTGGAAACCCGGGGCGAAAATCTGATCAAGGGCCTGGAAAATCTGCTCAATGATCTGGAACGGGGCAGCGGCGATCTTTCAATTTCCATGACCGATGAAAAAGCGTTCGAGGTGGGGCGCAATGTGGCCGTCACCCCGGGCAAGGTGGTTTATGAATGCGACTTGTTCCAGCTCATTCAATATAGCCCCAACACCAAAGAGGTTTATGAAAAGCCGCTGCTGATCTTTCCACCCTGGATCAATAAATTCTATATCCTTGACCTTACGGCACAAAAAAGCTTCGTCAAATGGTGTGTCGATCAGGGCATCACGGTGTTCATGGTTTCATGGGTGAACCCCGATGCCAGCCTGCGCGACAAAACCCTTGATGATTATCTGAAAGATGGTCAATTGCGCGCTTTGGAGGTGGTTGAAAAAATCACCGGCGTGCGCGGGATCAATGTCATCGGCTATTGCGTTGCCGGAACCCTTCTGGCCGCCACCCTTGCCTGGCTCGAGGCGCGGGGGGAAGCCGACCGGATCGCTTCCGTAACGTTCTTCACCGCCCAAGTGGATTTCGAGGATGCCGGTGAATTGAAGGTCTTTGTTGATGAAGATCAGCTTGAAGCCCTGTCGCGCCGGATGCAGAAAAAAGGCTATCTGGATGCCAGCGCCATGGCGGGCACCTTCAATATGCTGCGATCCAATGATCTGATCTGGTCCTTTGTGGTCAATAATTATCTGCTGGGCAAAGAGCCCTTCCCCTTTGATCTTTTATACTGGAATTCCGACAGCACCAATCTGGCCGCCGGGGTGCACGCGCAATATCTGCGCGCCATGTATTATGAGAATGCGCTGGTCAAACCCGGCGGGCTGACATTGGCCGGAGAATCCATCGATCTCAGGCGCATCAAAACGCCAGCCTATATTCAGGCCGGGCGCGAAGATCATATCGCGCCGCCACAATCGGTTTATAAAATCACCGGCATTCTGGCCGGGCCGCAGCGCTTTGTGCTGGCGGGATCAGGCCATATTGCCGGTGTCGTCAATCCGCCCGATGCCAAAAAGTACCAATATTGGACCAAATCGGGAAAGCTGCCCAAAAGCCTTGATGAGTTTACCTCGAAAGCCATTGAAACCCCCGGCTCATGGTGGCCGGATTGGCTGCAATGGCTGGAAAAATACAGCGGACCGAAAATCCCGGCGCGTGATCCCGGCAGCGATCAGTTCCCGCCCATCGAAGATGCCCCCGGCCGCTATGTGAAGGTAAAGGCGAAATAAGCTCATTGATCCCCCCCGCGCCTCGGGGGGGGGATTTCTTTTGCAGTGCCCTAAATTTCAATTATTGCGTCTTTGTGATGCATTATTGCGCAAAATCCCCCCCAAGAACGAAAGCTCATTACGATCAATGCATGTCATAATAGGACCTTGATAGAACGCCCGTTCAGTCTTTGGCCCCGCATCGGGCCGCAAGGCTGAAAGAGGGCGCAGCGCATATTGATCCGGGGTCTGCAGATGTTCATGCAAAAAGTCACGCTCGACGATAAATATCAGCTCAGATCGGGCCGCGCTTATATGACCGGGATTCAGGCGCTGGTGCGCCTGCCGATCGTGCAGCGCTGGCGCGATATCGAGGCCGGGCTTAATACCGCGGGCTTCATCTCGGGTTATCGCGGATCGCCGCTTGGCACCTATGATATGGAATTGATGCGCGCGAAATCCTATCTTGAACCCCTCCATGTTCATTTCGAGCCCGGCCTCAATGAAGATCTGGCCGCCACCTCGGTCTGGGGAAGCCAGCAATCCAATCTGGCGGGTCAGGGCCTTTATGATGGCGTTTTCGGCATCTGGTATGGCAAGGGCCCCGGTGTCGATCGCTCCATGGATGTGTTCAAGCACGCGAACGCCGCGGGCACCATGGAACATGGGGGCGTGCTGGCCATCGCCGGCGATGATCATGCGGCCAAATCATCGACCCTGCCCCACCAGACCGAGCATGATTTCATGTCGGCGATGATGCCGGTGCTTTATCCTGCGGGCGTGCGGGAATTCGTTGAATTCGGGCTTCTGGGCCTCGCCATGTCGCGCTATACCGGGGCCTGGGTCGCCTTTAAAACCACATCCGATACCGCCGAAACATCGGCTTCGATTGATCTTGAAGGCGAAAAGCGCTCGATCATCCTGCCCACCGATTTCGAAATGCCCCAAGGCGGCCTGCATATCCGCTGGCCCGATCCATGGCGGGGTCAGGATACCCGCTTGCAACGCTATAAGGGCTTTGCCGCCCATGCTTTTGCCCGAGCCAATCAGATCGATAAAGTCGTTCTGGATAGCCCCAATCCGCGCTTTGGGATCATTGCATCGGGCAAGGCTTATCTCGATGTGTGCCAGGCCCTCCATGAAATGGGCATCACCAAAGAGGTCGCCAGCGAGATCGGCCTGCGGCTTTACAAGGTGGGCATGGTCTGGCCATTGGAACCCCAAGGCGCCCGCGCTTTCGCCGAGGGCCTTGAAGAGGTTCTGGTGGTGGAAGAAAAGCGTGAGATGATCGAATATCAGCTCATGCAGCAGCTTTATAACTGGAAGGAAAGCGCCCGCCCGCGCATCGTTGGCAAGCATGATGACAAGGGCCGCTGGCTTTTATCCCCCGATAATGAGTTGGATATTTCCCTTGTTTCTCATGCCATTGCTTCAAGGCTTGCGCATTTCCACAACACTCCGCTGATCCGGGATCGCCTCGCATGGTTTGAAGCCCGGAAATCCGCTGCCGAAGCCTATGAGCCCGAAACCGCGCGCACGCCGTTTTTCTGTTCGGGCTGCCCGCATAACAGCTCGACCCGGCTTCCCGAGGGCAGCCGCGCTTTGGCGGGGATCGGCTGTCATATCATGGCCATCAATATGGATCGCCATAATGAAACCTTTACCCAGATGGGTGGGGAAGGCACGCCATGGATCGGCACCCATCATTTCACCAAAGAAAAGCATATTTTCGCCAATCTGGGCGATGGCACCTATTCCCATTCCGGCATATTGGCCATTCGCGCTTCGGTGGCGGCCAAGGTGAATATCACCTATAAGCTGCTTTATAACGATGCCGTGGCGATGACCGGCGGCCAGGAAGCCGAAGGGCATTTAAGCGTGCCGCAGATTGCCGCGCAGCTTGTGGCCGAAGGTGTGGGGCGCGTGGCGATTGCCTCGGAACGCCCTGAAATCTATGCCAAAGCCGCCCTGCCTCCCGATGTGGAGGTGCATGAGCGCGATCAATTGATGAACCTGCAATATGAAATGCGCGAGATGAACGGCGTAACGGCGATCATCTATGATCAGACCTGCGCTGCCGAAAAGCGTCGCCGCCGGAAACGCGGCAAAATGGAAGATCCCGACAAACGGGTGATCATCAATGATCAGGTTTGTGAAGGCTGCGGCGATTGCTCGGTGCAATCCAATTGCGTGTCGGTTGAGCCTTTGGAGACCGAATTGGGGCGCAAGCGGCAGATCAATCAATCCACCTGCAACAAGGATTTCTCCTGTCTCAAGGGTTTTTGCCCCTCATTCGTGACGGTGAAGGGCGGCCAGCTCAAGAAATCGAAAGCGGGCGGCAAGGAAACCGATCTGCCTGATGTGCCCATGCCAAAGGTGCCCGCATTGGAAGAAAGCTATAATATTCTGGTGACCGGCATTGGCGGTACCGGGGTGCTGACCATTGGTGCCCTTTTGGGGATGGCCGCGCATCTGGAAGGCAAGGGCTGTTCGGTTCTCGATATGGCCGGATTGGCGCAAAAAGGCGGAGCGGTGCTTTCGCATATCCGCTTATTTGCGGAACAGGATCGCGAAGCCAGCGCCAAGATCATCACCGGCGGTGCCAATCTGTTGCTTGCCTGCGATAGCGTGGTGGCATCAGGCAAAGATGCGCAAACCGCCCTTTCAGAAGAACGCACCCGCGCGGTGATCAACACCACCCTCACCCCGGTGGCCGATTTCGTGCGCAATCGCGATCTCGATTTCAAGGAACTGGCCGTGCAAAAGGCGATTGCCGCCCGCACGATGAAAGATGGCCGCTTTCCCCTGCCCGCCACCGGGCTGGCCACGGCCCTGATGGGGGATTCCATCGCCACCAATATGTTCATTCTGGGCTATGCTTGGCAAAAGGGGCTGATCCCGCTGAGCCTCGACAGCATCAAGGAGGCCATCACACTGAATAAAGTGGCCATCGACAATAATCTGCGGACCCTGCATTGGGGCCGCGCCGCCGCCCATGATCTGGCGCTGATCGAAAAGCTGGTGGCTCCCTTTGATCGCGAGGCGGATCGCTTTCACGCGAAAAATCTTGATGAAGCCCAAAGCTATCGCGAACATTTTCTGGAAAACTATCAGGATAAAAAACTGGCCGCCCGCTATCGCGCGATGGTGGAGGATGTGCGGGCCGCCGAGCACAAGATCGGCGCCGATCATCAGGCCCTGACCAAGGCGGTCATCCATAATTATTTCAAGCTCTTGGCCTATAAGGATGAATATGAAGTGGCGCGGCTTTATGCCTCGGGCGATTTTGAAAAGCGCCTGAAAGCGCAATTCGAGGGCGATGTGCGCTTGAGCTTTCATATGGCCCCGCCCTTATTTTCAAAGATCGATCCGCGCACCGGCAGGCCCAAAAAAACCGAATTCGGGCCATGGATGCTACCCGCCTTCAGGCTTTTGGCCAAATTGAAGGGCCTGCGCGGCACGCCTTTCGATCCCTTTGGCTATAGCGCCGATCGCAAGATGGAACGCCAATTGATCGCCGATTATGAAGCCATGCTGGCCCATATTCTGCCACGCTTGCAGGCGGATAATCTCGATTGTGCCATAGCCCTTGCCGCCCTGCCCGATATGGTTCGTGGATTTGGCCCGGTGAAGGAAGATAGCGTCGAACTGATGCTCAAGAAGAAAGCGGAATTGCTGGATCGGTTCAACGATCCCACGATCAAAAACCCTGAAATCATGGCGGCGCAATAATGTGTCGGCCCACAACCAATCGTTAAGACGCAACAGATAAAGCTTCTGTGCTCTCTAGTTTAAAAGGATATCTCATGCCTGTTTTTTCCACACGCGCCTTCAATAAACATGAACAGGTGGTTTTTTGCAGCGATCCGGTCACCGGATTGCAGGCGATCATCGCCATTCATTCCACAGTGCTTGGGCCAGCGGTGGGGGGCTGCCGTTTTTGGGATTATGCCGCCGCCCATCGCGGGGCTTCCCTTGAAGTGGCGCAAAAGCGTGCCGAAGAAGATGCGGTGTTTGATGTTTTGCGGCTTTCGCGCGGTATGAGCTATAAAAACGCCATGGCCGGGCTGCGGATCGGCGGTGGTAAATCGGTGATCATCGGCGATCCCAAAAGCATCAAGACACCGGAATTGCTCAGAAAATTCGGCGAGCATCTGACCCGTTTGGGCGGCCGATATTATACCGCCGAAGATGTGGGCACAAAGCCGCAGGATATGGAAATCATCCATCAAACCAGCAATTATGTGGTGGGGCTTGAAAGCGGCGATTTTGCCACAGGCGATCCTTCGCCGCATACCGCTTTGGGGGTTTTCGCCGGGATCGAGGCCGCAGCAAAATATAAGCTCGGCCGCAAGGATTTAAAAGGCTTAAGCGTTGCCATTCAGGGTGTGGGCAATGTAGGCCGTGATCTCGCCATGCATCTGCGTGAAGCCGGGGCGAAGATCATCATTGCCGATATCGTGAAGGAAAATATCGAGCGTGTTTTGGCTGCTGGCCAGGCGGAGGTGGTGGATGTGCAAAAAATCCATGCCGTGGATGCCGATATTTTCGCCCCTTGCGCTTTGGGTGGGGTTTTGAATGCCAAAACCATCCCGCAGATCAACGCCAAAATCATCGCTGGCGCTGCCAATAATGTGCTCGATGATGAAGTGGCGGATGATATCGCCCTGCAAAAGCGCGGCATTTTATATGCCCCCGATTATATCATCAATGCCGGCGGGATCATCTCCGTAGAATCAGAGGTTTATCAAGAACATCTCGACCATCATGAGCGGTCCAAAAAAATCGCCCGGATCGCCGAGACCCTGATCGAGGTTTTTGAAACCAGCGATCAAAAGCAACAGCCCACGGGCAGGATTGCCAATGAACTGGCAGAACAGCGCATCGATGCCAAGCGCCAAAGCCTGAAAGATGCGGCCGAATAATCACGGCGGCACTCTTTCATCTCAAGCCATGCGCGGGACATCAGCGGATGCCCCGGCGTGGTTTGTGTGTTTTTGGGCCTTAGCATCCCTGATAAAGGTTTCTAAGGCTGGACCCATCCCCGGCTTTGTAATAGAAAGCGCGCGCGGCCAAAAGCCTCGCCCTTGCGCTCCGATAGCCCCATGCTGAAAGGACCATATTCATGACAGATCTTCGCTATCTTTCGTCGGAAGACGGATTTCTTGGTCTTGACAGCGAAAACAGCCCACCCCCCGAAGAAGCCCGGGCGGTGATCGTTCCCTTTGGGCTGGAAGCCACCGTTTCCTATGAAGGGGGCACCGCAAAGGGGCCGCAAGCCATGCTTGATGCCAGCCATGAGGTGGAGCTTTTTGACGAAGAATTCTGGTTCGAGCCCGTGCATCATTATGGGGTGGCGACCCTGGAGCCGCCGAAAATCGAGAAACCCGTTGAAAAGGCACTGGATCAGCTGGCCGCCATCACCGGCGAGATTTTATCCCAGGATCGTTTTCCCATGGTGTTCGGGGGCGAACATTCCATTACTCCGGGGGCGATCCGGCCATTTCTGGAACAGGTTCCCGATCTGGTGGTTTTGCATTTCGATGCCCATGCCGATCTGCGCGATGGCTATAATGGGGAAAAATTCAGCCATGCTTCGGCCATTCGCCGGATTCTCGATGATCCCTCGGCGGAGGTCGTTTCGGTGGGAATCAGGAATATCTCGCAAAGCGAAATCGGCTTTTATGAAGATAATCGTGATCGCATCCATATCCATTGGGCAAAAGATAAAGCCCTATGGACATTGGATAAAATCATCGAGCCCTTGCGCGACCGGCCGATTTATCTGACCTTTGATCTGGATGGTTTCGATGGTTCGGTGATGCCTGCGACCGGCACCCCGGAACCGGGCGGCCTGTTTTGGGATGATGTGATGGCGATCATCCGCAAGGCGGCTGATGTGGGCGATATCATCGGGGCCGATATCAATGAACTGGCACCCCGACCCAATTTGCATGGCTGTGATTTTCTGGCTGCCAAGCTTGCCTATAAAATCCTGTCCTTCGCGCATCTGGGCATGCCCGAAAAACGCGGGGCGCGACCTTCCAATCAATCCCTGCATTAAAATATCAGCCTGCCCTTTTTATGGGCGGGCTCGCCCTTTACGGGATCATTCTACGCCTAGATGCTGCTCCAGAAATTGGGCCACAGCGCGATAAAGGGCCACCCGATTATTAAGTTTGCGCACCCCATGGCCTTCATCGGGAAAGCGCATATAGATAACCGGCAATCCATTGGCGCGCAGGGCTTTTACCAGCCTGTCGGATTCGGTGACCGGATCGCGGGGATCATTGGCGCCATGCTGCACAAACATCGGCACCTTGATCTGATCAGCCCGGCTGATGGGCGATAATTCCGCAAAAAAGGCGCGATCATCGGGATCGTTGATATCACCATATTCCAGCCGATCCGATGCCTTTAATGCCGGTGAGGCTTCTTCCAACGCCCGCACCCAATCGGAGACCCCAACAAAAGACACTCCGGCCTTGAAGGCATCGGGATAGCTGCCCAAAACGGCATTCACCATATAGCCCCCATAAGAGCCACCCATCACCGCAGCGCGATCCGCATCGACCCTGCCATCTTCTTTTAAAAAGGCCAAAGCATCCACCAGATCCCGCACGGAGTCCGGGCGCTTTCTTTGGTTATCCAGCCGGGCATAGTGTTTCCCAAAGCCGGTTGAGCCGCGCACATTCACATCCAGAACCGCAACACCACGGCCCAAAAGATATTGTGTCACGCCCGAAAATGTGGGCCGGGCCTGCGCCGTTGGCCCGCCATGCACATCAATCACCACGGGTGGTTTCACGCCATCCGGGCTTTTTGCCGGCAGATATAAAAGCCCATGCAGCATAACCCCATCCCGGGCCTTGAAATAAACCGATTGCGGGACCACCAGCGTTCTGGGATCGATACCCGCCAATTCGGCACGGGCGGCATGGGCAAAAGCCCCATCCGGAAGCGACCAGCTATAAACTGCACCCGGAATATCGGGAGCCGAGACCCGAACCGACAAAACCGAAGCCCGATCGGCAAAATCAATGCCATAAACCCCGGCGGGCAAAGCCGGAGACTCGATCATTTCGTTTTGCGCCAGATCCCGCGCATAAAGCTTTGAAGTGCCGCCGTCATTCACGGTCCAGATCAGATAGCGCCCATCATGGGACAGCGCCAGATCATCCACATCATGATCGGGCGTTTCGATCCAATCGAGCGATCTTGAGGCCAGATCATAATAGGCAAGGCCTTTGAAATTCCGCTCATGATCGCTGATCAGATAAAAACCCGCGCCATCCGGTCGCCATTGAAATGTGCCATAATAAGCGCTGATTTCAGGGCTAAACAGGGTTTGAAAGGCCCCATCATCCACATTCAATAGGTGCAGATCATTGCCATCCTCGCCCCGGGTTTCAGAAATGATTACCGACGATCCACCCGGCTGCCACGGCCCGGCATAAAAGCCAAAGCGACCCTGATGCACCATGCGGCTTTCACCGGTCAGGCGATTGGCCACATAAAGATCGAAATCCGTGCCATTCCGTGCGGTTGAAGCATAGATGAAGCGCTTGCCATCCGGCGAGAAGCTGCCAAAATTGCGATAGGCATCAGAATGGTCGAGAATCTGCCTTTCGGCTCGGCCATCGGCACTGATCTGCCAATAGGCTTCGCGCTCATCGCCATTGCGGTCTGCCGCATAAAGAAGGGATGGCCCTTCCTCATCGGATGGCGGCAGCCAATGAAATGCGGTGACCGCCGCGCCAAAGGTGATCTGATGCGGCCAGCCTCCTTTGGCTGGCACCGTCCATATCTGGGGGATGCCCGTGACCGTGCTGGTAAAAGCAAGGGTTTTTCCATCCGGCGACAAAGCCGCCCCGCCAATGCCGCGCACCATTAAATATCGCACGATATCGGTGGGGTTTTCCCCCGCCAATCCCGGTGCCACCGGCCCCACATCGGGAATATCGCCGGGATAGGGCCAATCCTGCGCCACCGCCATCGTGATGAAACCGCAGAAAAAAACCGGCAATGCCAAAAACCGCATGGCTGAAGCCAGAAAGCGGTGGCGCGGAAATCCTGTCCCAGCGGGATCAGACTTGTTTGAAGGCTGCGGCATGTTTGTTTCCTTGTCCCCAGACGGCAGTTAAAGCTAGACTATGGCAGAAGATATTTGAGGATGATCAGACCTCAAACACAGGAAATCAACAAGAAACGAAATGACGAGAAAGGCACTGACCAATGGCTGAACCGAGCCTGAGCTGGGATCAATTCATGGCTGTGGAGCTACGCGCCGGAACGATCATCAAGGCCGAAGCCTTCCCCGAGGCCAAAAAGCCCGCCTATAAGCTGTTGATCGATTTCGGGCCCCGGATCGGCCTGAGAAAAACCAGTGCCCAGATCACCGATCATTATCAGCCGGAAACTCTGGTCGGTCGGCAGATTTTGGGGGTGGTGAATTTCCCGGCCAAGCAGATCGGCCCGATGATGTCGGAATGTTTGGTCACCGGCCTTTATCATGACGATGGATCGGTCATTCTGGCGGTGCCGGATCGGGTGGTTCCCAATGGCGCCCGATTGGGTTGAGGCGAGGATCGGAACGCAAGAAGCCTTCCCCGCGCGCCCGCATTCCTCTATCACCATCAACTGAACGATTTCACCCATCCAGCAGAGATGGGCCCAGAAAAAATCAACATATCCGAGTGGGTCATGACCGTATTAAAAACAAGCCTTTCCAAAGACAGCGACGCTTTCAAGGCCAATGCCCGGCATATGCAGGGGCTGGTGGCGGATCTGGCAGACATTGCCAGCAAAATCGCAATGGGTGGGCCAAAGCACGCCCGCGAAAAGCATCTGGCGCGGGGGAAATTGCTGCCGCGCGATCGCGTTTCCACCCTGCTCGATCCGGGATCGCCTTTTCTTGAATTATCGCAGCTTGCCGGCCACGGGCTTTATGATGCGGATATTCCCGCAGGCGGGCTGATCACCGGCATCGGGCGGGTATCGGGCCATGAATGTATGATCTTGTGCAATGATGCCACGGTCAAGGGCGGCACCTACTTTCCCATCACGGTGAAAAAGCATTTGCGGGCACAGGAAATTGCCCGGGAAAACAATCTGCCCTGCATTTATCTGGTGGATTCCGGTGGGGCCAATCTGCCCAATCAGGATGAGGTTTTCCCTGATCGCGATCATTTCGGGCGCATTTTTTACAATCAGGCCACCCTGTCGGCGATGGGCATACCCCAGATCGCGGTGGTGATGGGAAGCTGCACCGCCGGGGGGGCCTATGTACCCGCCATGGCTGATGAATCGATCATCGTGCAAAATCAGGGGACGATTTTTCTCGGCGGGCCGCCTTTGGTAAAAGCTGCCACGGGCGAAGTGGTTTCAGCCGAGGATCTGGGCGGCGGCGATGTGCATGCGCGGATTTCGGGGGTGGTGGATCATCTGGCCCAGAATGATGCCCATGCCCTGATGCAGGCCCGGCGCATCATCGGCAATCTGAACCGCCGCAAAACCATGACCCTTGAAATCCGGGAGCCGCGCCCGCCGCTTTATGATCCCCGGGACATACACGGCATCATTCCCCATGATACCCGCCAGCCCTATGATGTGCGCGAGGTGATCGCCCGGCTTGTGGATGGCTCGGAATTTGATGAATTCAAAAAGCTTTATGGCACCACTTTGGTCACCGGATTTGCCCATATCCATGGCTATCCGGTGGGGATCATTGCCAATAATGGTGTTTTATTTTCGGAATCCGCATTGAAGGGAGCGCATTTTATCGAGCTGTGCTGCCAGCGCGGCATCCCGCTGGTTTTCCTGCAGAATATCACCGGCTTCATGGTTGGGCGAAAATATGAAACCGGCGGCATCGCCCGCGATGGGGCGAAGATGGTGACAGCGGTGGCCTGCGCGGCGGTGCCCAAGTTCACCATTTTGATCGGCGGCTCATATGGCGCGGGCAATTATGGCATGTGCGGGCGCGCTTATGGTCCGCGTTTTTTATGGATGTGGCCCAATGCCCGCATTTCGGTGATGGGCGGCGAACAGGCCGCGAATGTGCTGGCAACCGTGAAGCGCGATGCCATGGAAGCCCGGGGCGAGGCATGGAGCCAAAGCGCCGAGGATGATTTCAAAAAGCCCATCCGCGATAGCTATGAGGCGCAGGGGCATCCTTATTATGCCTCGGCCCGTTTATGGGATGATGGGGTGATCGATCCGGCTGATACCCGCATGGTTTTGGGCCTTGGCTTATCGGCGGCGCTGAATGCCCCCATTGCCGAAAGCCGCTTTGGCGTCTTCAGGATGTAGGGAATGTGACAATGAATGACAATCTGGAAATCACCCGGGATGAGGCGGGTATTGCCCGCATCAGCCTCAGTCGCCCGGCGGTTCATAATGCCTTTAATGATGCCCTGATCGATGATCTGCACAAGGCTTTCTCAGCGCTTTCCGCCGATGAAAGCGTGCGGGTGATCGTGCTGGCCGCCAAAGGGAAAAGCTTTTGCGCGGGTGCCGATCTTGAATGGATGAAAAAGGCTGCAGGCTATAGCGAACAGGAAAACCATCGCGATGCCCAAAAGCTTTCGCAGATGCTGCATATCATCAATAGCGCGCCCAAGCCGGTCATTGCTTTGGTGCAGGGGGCGGCTTTAGGCGGTGGTGTGGGGCTTGTAGCCTGTTGTGATATCGTAATTGCCGTGCGCGATGCCCTGTTTGGGCTGAGCGAGGTGCGATTGGGCCTGACGCCAGCGACCATCAGCCCCTATGTCATCGCCAAGATCGGGGAAACGTCAGCCCGCCGGTATTTTCTGAGCGGAGAACGTTTCGATGCCGAAACAGCTTCTAAAATTGGACTGGTCCATGAAACGGTGGGATCGGCTGGCGATTTGATCACCGCCGAAACGCTGATCACCCAAAAGCTTTTGGCGGGGGCACCTCAAGCCCAGGCGGAGGCCAAGGCGCTGATCAGTGCGGTGAAAAACCGGCCCATCGATGCCGCCCTGCGGGATGAAACCGCCGCCCGCATTGCCGCACGGCGCATTTCCCCCGAAGCCCGCGAAGGCTTTGCCGCCTTTTTCGAGAAAAGACCCCCTTATTGGGCACCGCAAAAATAAAGAGAATAAAATGAGCCGTCATTTCAAAAAAATCCTGATCGCCAATCGCGGGGAAATCGCCTGTCGGGTGATCCGCACCGCCCGCGCCATGGATATTGCAAGCTGCGCGGTTTATTCCGATGCCGATGCCCATGCCCTTCATGTGGAACTGGCGGATGAAGCCATTCATATCGGGCCATCACCCGCCGCCCAAAGCTATTTAATGGCCGATAAAATCATTGATGCCGCCAAACGCTGCGGTGCCGATGCTATCCACCCCGGCTATGGCTTTTTATCGGAAAATGCCGATTTTGCCGAAAAATGCGCCGCCCATAATATCTGCTTCATCGGCCCCACCGCCGACAATATCCGCAAAATGGGTTTAAAGGATGAAGCCAAGCGCCTGATGTCTTTGGCGGATGTGCCGGTGGTGCCGGGCTATCTGGGGGCGGATCAAAGCCCTGAAAATCTGCTGGAAGAAGCCCAAAGCATCGGCTTTCCGGTCTTGATCAAAGCGGTAGCGGGCGGTGGTGGCAAAGGAATGCGGCGGGTGGATGATGCCGCCGATTTTCTGGCCGCGCTCAAAGCTGCCAAGCGTGAAGCTTTAGGGGCTTTTGGCAATGATCATGTGCTGATCGAAAAATTCATCCTTAAACCCCGCCATATCGAGGTGCAGGTTTTTGCCGATCAGCATGGCCATGCGGTTTATCTGTTCGAGCGGGATTGTTCCTTGCAGCGCCGCCATCAAAAGGTGGTGGAAGAAGCCCCCGCCCCCGATATGCCCCCCGCTTTGCGCCAGCGCATGGGGGATGCTGCGGTGGCGGCAGCCCTTGCCATTGGCTATCAGGGTGCGGGCACCATTGAGTTCATCGTTGATGTGGCGAATGGGCTCAAGGATGCCCCCTTTTATTTCATGGAAATGAACACCCGGCTGCAGGTGGAGCACCCGGTGACGGAAATGATCAGCGGCGAAGATCTGGTGGAATGGCAGATCCGGGTGGCAGCGGGCGAACCCCTGCCGCTGGATCAGGGCGATCTGGCGATTGATGGCCATGCCATCGAAGTGCGCCTTTATGCCGAAGACCCGGCCCGGGATTTTTTGCCCGCCAGCGGCACATTGCAGTGTTTCCGCCCGTCTTTGGACGAAGATTTTACCCGGATCGATACCGGTGTCCGCGAAGGCGATGCGATCAGCGTGCATTATGATCCGATGATTGCCAAGATCATCTGCTGGGGCGAAGATCGCGATGCGGCGATCAGCCATCTGCAACGCGCACTGGCGCAAACCCAAATCGCCGGATTTGCTACCAATCTTTCGTTCCTGCAAAAAATCATCGATCATCCGGCTTTTCATGCCGCAGATCTGGATACCGGCTTTATCCCGCGCCATATCGATGATCTTTTGCCCAGCACCGAACCGGCAAGCCCCCTTATGCTGGCTTTGGCCGCCCTTGGCATCATCGCCCAGCGCAGCCATGAAGCCGCTGCACAAGCCCAAAAAAGCGCCGATTCCACATCGCCATGGCATCACAATCATGGCTGGAAAGCCAATCTGCCCGCTTTAGAGCATCATAGCTTCATGGATGCCAGTGGCCGGGAACAACGGATTGAAATCAATTTTAACAAGGCGACAGGGGCGATATCGGGTGTTGAAACAGGCGATCATGTGCTCAGCGCCGAACTCCGCACCACCAGCCCTGATGGCGGGCTGGACATTGTCCTTGATGGCCAGATCCTGCGCGCCACCGTTCTGGTGGATCAGGCCGATGTGCATGTATTTGCCCAAGGCGGCCAGTGCCAACTAAAGCGGATGGGCATCAATCCTGATGCCGATGAAGAGGCCGATGGGCCGGGGGTTGTGGCGGCCCCCATGCCGGGCAAAATCCTCGATCTGTTTGTAGCCGTGGGGGATAAGGTGGAAAAAGGCCAGCCCCTTTTAGTGCTGGAAGCCATGAAAATGGAACACAGCCTTGCCGCACCCCGGGCGGGCACCGTGGCCGATATTCCGATCAAGGCCGGCGATCAGGTGGAAGATGGCGCGCGCCTCATTATGCTCGAAGACGACACGCCATCATAAGATCATCACCCAAGCTTAATCCGCATCATCGATCACAGAGGCATCGCTGCCATTGATCCGCATGGCCAAAGCCGCTGCCAGATAGGCATCAATTTCGCCATCCAGCACCTTATCAGGCTGGCTGCTTTCAACGCCGGTGCGCAGATCCTTCACCATCTGATAGGGATGCAGCACATAAGAGCGGATCTGATGCCCCCAGCCGATATCCGATTTGGTGGCATTGGTTGCGGCGGCGGCATCTTCGCGGCGCTGCAATTCCTGCTCATAAAGCCGGGCTTTGAGCATCGACATGGCGCTGGCCCGGTTTTTATGCTGCGAGCGTTCGCTTTGGCAGGCCACGATGATACCGCTGGGGATATGGGTGATGCGCACGGCACTATCGGTGGTATTCACATGCTGGCCACCGGCGCCCGATGATCGATAGGTATCGACCTTCAGATCTTTATCCAAAACCTCGATCTCGATACTCTCATCCACCACGGGATAGACCCAGACCGACGCAAAGCTGGTATGGCGACGGGCCGAGCTATCATAAGGCGAAATGCGCACAAGACGATGCACCCCGGATTCGGTTTTCGCCCAACCATAGGCATTATCGCCCTTCAGCAATAGGGTCGCGGATTTGATGCCCGCTTCTTCGCCGGCGGAATATTGGATGGTTTCCACCTTGAATTTGCGCTTTTCAGCCCAGCGCATATACATGCGCAACAGCATTTCCGCCCAATCCTGGCTTTCGGTTCCCCCCGCGCCGGAATGGATTTCGATATAGCAATCCGATCCATCGGCTTCACCCGAAAGCAGGCTTTCCACTTCCTTTGTGGCCGATCGTTTGACCAGATTTTCCAAAGCAGCCACACTTTGCTGCTCCAGTTCGGAATCGTCATCCATTTCCGCCAGCTCGATCATTTCGATGGTTTCATCGAGTTCGGCCTCCATGACGCGAAAAGCCGAAATGGCATCATCAAGCCGGGTGCGCTCGCGCATCAAAGCCTGAGCCCGAGAGGGATTGTTCCACAATTCGGGATTTTCGGATTCGGCGTTCAGTTCTTCCAAGCGATCAAGGGCAGCATCCCAGTCAAAGATGCCTCCTCAGCAGTGCGAGCGACTGCTTGATTTTATCGACCATGGTCTGGGCTTCAGCGCGCATGATATCCTCTTTACTGGCAAAAAACTTCCAGGGCCGGGTTGGCTCAATAAAGCCCGCCGGTTCCTTTTCTCAGCCTGCCGTCTAGCGCCAGCGAGCCCGGTCCGTCAAGCACCGCGATTTCACCCCCGCTCGGTTCGGTCCCCGGAATGAAGGCTTCCAGAATGACATCCTGATCCCCCAGACGCGCCGGAACCCCGGTTTGCGCATCCACCCGCACCAGCCGCACGCCTTGGGGAATCCGAAAGGGGATGCCCTGCTCGCCTTCAAAGGCTTTGGCCATGAAATCCCTGAAAATGGGGGCGGCAGCGCTCGATCCTTCTTCTCCCGGCCCTAAGGAGCGCGGCTGATCAAAGCCAACGAAAATACCCACCGCCAGATCGGGGGCAAAGCCCACAAACCAGGCATCAAAGGATTCATTCGTGGTGCCGGTTTTGCCTGCCAAGGGGATGCCCACGGATCGGATCCGCCGACCGGTGCCCCGCTCCACCACCCCTTCAAGCATATGAACCACTTGAAAAGCAATGCGCGGATCGATGATCTGCGGACGATGATCAGGCAAAATGGGTGGGGCCTGATTGTGCCATTCAGTGGCATCGCATTGCACGCAATCGCGCTGATCATTGCGCATGATGGTTTTGCCATAGCGATCCTGAATCCGGTCGATCAGGCTTGGCTCGATCTTTTTGCCGCCATTCACCAGCATGGCATAGGCCGCCGTCAGATCGATGGGGGTCACCTCGCCAGCACCCAGGGCATGGGCAAGGTTAGGCTCCATCCCCTGGGCGAGGCCAAAGCGATTGGCCAAGCCCAGAACCTTATCCATCCCGATGAATTGCGCCACCCGAATGGTCATCAGATTGCGGCTTTTCTCAAGCCCCAAACGTAAAGTTGAGGGGCCATAAAAACGATTGGATGAATTGCGCGGCTTCCATTTGCCTTGGCCCTCCCCCTGATCGATCACAAAGGGCGCATCCAGCACCAAAGACGAGGGCGTGAAGCCTTCTTCCAAAGCCGCCGCATAAACAAAAGGCTTGAAAGCCGAACCGGCCTGCCGCTGGGCCTGGGTTGCCCGGTTGAACTGGCTGCTCGCGAAATCAAAGCCCCCCACCATGGCCAGAACCCGGCCCGTATGGGGATCAAGGGCAACCAATGCCCCTTCAACGGCGGGGATCTGCCGCAGAGCATAAGACTTAACGGCCCCCACCGGTTCGCCCGCATCGGTCACGAAACGATCGAGCACCGTTTTCTTTTCCTGATCAGGCAAAGGCTCTACCGCGATGACATCACCAATCGATAAAACATCGGCGGGATCATCGGGGCTTTGGCTCACCCGTTCGCCGGGCAGCCAGCGCCGCGCCCAGCGCATTTCATCAAAGGGAATGAAGCCATAGCTGCCATCCACCAGGCCGATGACCGCCCCTGCCGCCCGCACATCATGAACAAGCGCCAAATGCCAATCGGCCATGCCCAACGATGCGGGCACCGCCGCCAGCCTTGAAGGCCAATCCCCTTCAATCGACCGCTGTGTGATGGGCCCACGCCAGCCATGGCGGCGATCATAAACGATCAAACCATCATGCATGGCTTTTTCGGCAATGGCCTGAAGCCGGGGTTCAAGGCTGGTGCGTACCGATAACCCGCCGCCATAAAGTTCATCCGTGCCATAATCCCGAGCCAGATGGCGCCGCACGGCTTCTTCATAATAATCGGCGCGAAAATTCGCCGCAGCACTCCGGGGCCGCACATCAAGGGGCTGGGCCTGAGCCGTTTGCATGGCATCTTTGCTGATATAGCCATTGCTTTGCATCTGCCCTAAAACCCAATTCCGCCGACCGATGGCAGCACCTTTGCGGCGGATGGGATGGTAATTATAGGGTGCCTTGGGCAGAGCCGCGAGATAGGCGCTTTCCGCCAATGTCAGTTCATCAACCGATTTATCGAAATAATTCAAGGATGCTGCCGCCAGACCATAAGACCCATAGCCGAACAAAATCTCGTTCAGATAAAGCTCAAGAATGCGATCCTTGCTAAAAGCTTTCTCGATCCGAAAGGCCAGAATGGCTTCCTTGATCTTGCGTTCATAAGACACTTCATTGGTCAGGAGAAAATTCTTGGCAACCTGCTGGGTGATGGTGCTGGCCCCCACAGGCCGACGGCCCACAAAAACATTCCGCACATTCATCACCATGGCCCGGGCAATACTCATGAAATCAAGGCCCGGATGCTGATAGAAATTTTTATCTTCCGCCGATAAAAAGGCGTGAACCACCCTTTTGGGGATCACTTCAATCGGAATGAACAGGCGTTTTTCAGTGGCAAATTCGGCCAGAACCGATCCATCGCCCGCATGCACCCGGGTCATCACCGGGGGTTCATAATCCGCCAATTGCCGATAATCGGGCAAATCCCGGCCATAAACCAGCAGGGCATAGATCACCCCGCCCGCCAGCAAAAGCCCGGAAAAAAGGGCCATGCCACCGAACCCGGCCAAACACCAGACGACTATCCGTTTCCTGCGACTCATTCCAGCCTGTCTATCCGTGTTGAAGAAAATGCCTAAGCCATAGGGGCCCAAGCCTTGGGGCCCTTTCACATCCTGATCATGAATATGGCATTGATATGGCTGCAATCCAGCCTACAAACCCAGCTTTCAAAAATAAAGATATCAGAATTGTTCACGATCAAGAGCGGCAAAATAACTGTCGATCCCCGCAAGCAAAGCATTGGCGATCTGCGTTTGCCCGGCACGCGAGCCCAGAAACTGGGCATCTTCGCGGTTCGACATATAACCCATTTCCACCAGAACCGATGGCACATCCGGTGCTTTTAAAACCACAAATCCGGCAAACCGATGGGAATTGCGCCGCAATTGCACCCGATTTTTCAATTCGGGGATCAGATAATTGGCAAAGCGCGCGGAATAGTTCATCGATTCCCGCTGGGCCAGATCAATCAGAATATTGGCTACTTCAGGCGCTTCTTCGGCCAGGTTCATCCCGGCCAGAACATCGGCCTTGTTTTCCCGGGCAGCTAATTGCGCGGCTTCGCGATCGGATGCGGTTTCAGACAAAGTATAAACCGTCGCCCCCCGCACAGAGCGATTATCGAGGGAATCCGCGTGGAGGGAGATGAACAGATCCGCATTCACCTTGCGGGCAACATTGATGCGCTGGCGTAAATGCAGATAAATATCACGATCCCGGGTGAGCATCGCCCGATAGCGCCCCGATGCATTGATCACCCGCGCCGTTTCGATGGCAGCGGCCAAAGTAATCACCTTTTCCGGCTTGCCCGCAGCCCCCGGTGCGCCGGGATCATTGCCGCCATGCCCGGCATCGATCACGATCAGCCGCTGATTGCGTGCGGCGCGCACCGATGGCACCGGGGCCAGATTGGATTGCGATGCTGTGCTTTCAACAACCCGATGAGGCTGTCTGACGGCTTTGGCAAATTCCGAACGGCTGGTTTTTTTAAGATCGAAAACAAGACGATAAAGATTTTGCCCCTGCGGCGGCAGGGTAAACATCCGATCCAAAGCCACCGGACCTTCGAGATCGAGCACCAAACGCGATGTTTTCTCATCGAAAAGCCCGAACCGATAACGCCGAACCAAGCCGCGCCCATCACCCACACCCTGACTATCCAAAGAGAAATCAACGGCAGGCAGATCAATGACCAGACGATAGGGATCAGACAGGGTAAACACCTCGGCACTGACCGCCTCATCGATATCGATCACAAACCGGGTTCGATCGCCATTTTCCCCCAGCCTCAATCCATTCACCGCCGGTGCAGCCATGGCGATGGATGCCCAGATCATCGCCATCATAAGCGCAAGAAAAAAGCGCATGCCCAAGCCTGTCCTCTCGTCTGTCCGTCTTGCCCTAAAGCCGCGCGTTATCCCGAGCATGGGGGATTTTTGCGCGTCAGACGCTTTTATAATCCTCATAAGGTTAAAAATTCCCAAGGAATAGCAGGCAGCTTAACCAATTTTCACGGCAAGGAAAACAGACTGTTTGCCCGAAATCGCTATAAAACAGGCTGATGACCGGGCATTTTGTTCCTTTTTCGGCATGTCCGCACAGATGGGCACTATAAAGTGATTGTATATGCCTGCCCAACTGATTAGGTTAAGAACACAAGTTTGCGCGATCATCATGCACAGGGTTCGTCCGGCATGATATCTGCTCCGGTGTTCTGCCTGTCGTCAGAAGCGGCAATCCGTCTCAGCCCTCACCGGCAAAAGACCAGATCCCGGCTACTTGCCCGGCGGCTATAACCGATGGTTTAATAAACGTGATACGCAGAAATTCATTCCTGATCCAAAACGAGATTGAAAATGGTCTCTGCGCCCGCATCGTTGTTTTGAAACCATCCCTTCCAGCCAAATCTCACAATCATTTTACATCATACCCGCCCACCAGCGCGCCCGAATATCTGTTTCGGAAGTCGGCGCGGTGCGGCGTTCGGAGAATATTTCAATGTCAACGCGTATGCTTATCGACGCGCGCCACCCGGAAGAGACGCGGGTCGCCGTTATCCATGGTAATCGGGTAGAAGAATTCGATTATGAAAGTGTTGCCAAGCGGCAACTTAAAGGCAATATCTACCTTGCTAAAGTCACGCGGGTAGAGCCATCCCTGCAGGCCTGTTTCGTTGATTATGGGGGAAACCGGCATGGTTTTCTCGCTTTCAGCGAAATTCATCCCGATTATTATCAGATTCCCGCCGAAGATCGCGATGCCCTGATGGCCGAAGTGGCCCGGGAAACCGCATCTGATGCTTTGGACAATGAAAAATCCCGGAAAAAACAGAAATCTTCTGCCAATTCTGATGCTGCCAATGCCGATGATGATGCCGAACAGAGCGACGATGCGGATGAGACATCGGATGTCGAGCAAATCTCCGGCGAGGATGATTATGAGGATGATGGCCGCAGGCGCGCCCATGTCCTGCGCCGCCATTACAAGATTCAAGAGGTTATCAAGCGTCGGCAGATCCTGCTCATTCAGGTGGTCAAAGAAGAACGCGGAACCAAAGGTGCCGCGCTGACGACCTATCTGTCCCTTGCCGGGCGCTATTGTGTTTTGATGCCCAACAGCCAGAATGGCGGCGGCATCAGCCGGAAAATCGCCAATTCTGCCGATCGTAAAAAACTCAAGGATGTGATGTCTTCCCTGCAGGTGCCGGAAGGCATGGGCTGCATCATCCGCACGGCCGGGCTGAACCGCACGAAGGTCGAGATCAAGCGCGATTTCGATTATCTGGTGCGCCTGTGGGATGGCATTCGCGATCGCACGCTCAGCTCTATTGCCCCCGCCCTTATTCATGAAGAAGCCGATCTGATCAAGCGGTCGATCCGCGATCTTTATTCCCGCGAAATCGATGAAATTCAGGTGGAAGGCGAAGAAGGCTATAAGCTCGCCAAGGGCTTTATGAAGCTTTTGATGCCCAGCCACGCCCGGCGGGTGCAGCATTATAAGGATCGCATCCCGCTGTTTCATCGCTATCAGGTGGAAAATCAGCTTGAAGCCATGTATTCGCCCATCGTGCAGCTTAAATCCGGCGGCTATATCGTTATCAATCCAACGGAAGCCCTGATCGCCATCGATGTGAATTCCGGGCGTTCCACCAAAGAGCATAATATCGAAGAAACCGCCTATAAAACCAATCTGGAAGCCGCCGATGAAGTGGCGCGCCAATTGCGCCTGCGGGATTTGGCCGGATTGATCGTCATCGATTTCATCGATATGGAAGACCGGGGCAATAATCGCTCTGTTGAAAAACGGATGAAAGATGCACTGAAGTCCGATCGCGCCCGCATTCAGGTTGGCCGGGTGTCATCCTTTGGCCTGATGGAAATGTCGCGCCAAAGATTGCGCCCCAATCTTCTTGAGGCATCGATGATCACCTGCGGCACCTGCAATGGCGCGGGTGTGGTGCCATCCGTTGAAATGGCTTCGCTCAATATCCTGCGGGCTTTGGAAGAAGAAGGCATCCGGGATCGCAGCGCTGAAATCACCATCAAAGCGCCTTTTTCGGTGGCATTTTATCTGCTCAACAACAAGCGGTCCATGCTCACGGATCTTGAGCAGCGCTATGATTACACGCTGAGCATCAATGCCGATGCCCATCTGGGAATCGAGCCCTGGGAAATGGAACGGGTGGCAAAAACACCCGAACAGATTGCCGCTGGTGCCCGGGATGCCGCCCGGCGTGCTGCCGAGGCCCCCGCCCTCATCGATGAGAGCGATCTCGATGATGATCTGCCCGAGAATGATGAGGATGATGCGCCCGAACACAGCACATCAGAACCATCGTCAGAACCATCGGCAGAAAAGCCAGCAGAAAAATCGGCCGATCAGCGCGCTGCGGATAAGCTTGCGGATGCCAATGATGATGAAGGCGGCCGCAAGAAACGGCGGCGGCGGCGGCGCAGAGGTCGGCGTGGCCGGGGCGGCGATGATCAGCAAAATGCCCAAGATCAGAAGGATCAGCCAGATCAAGGCGATCAGGGCGATAGCCCACGCGATGCCGCTGAGGGCGATCAGCCGAGCATCGATCCGCAAGGAAACGCAGATCAATCCTCGTTGCAAGAGGGTGCCAAAGATGATCAGCAAAAGCCACGGCGGCGGCCCCGGCGGCGGCGGTCGCGCGGCTCTGATGAAGCGGCAGGCCCAGCCCAACCTAATGCCACAAACAATGCTGAAGGCAGTGCTGATACGGCGGCACAACTTGGCGAACCGTCTGTATCAAACCCAGCAGAAAACGCCCCTGATACCGGTGATGACAAGCCCCGGCGCAGGCGGCGCGTGCGCAGAAAATCGCCAAGCGGTGAAGCGGCCTCCTTATCGGCTGATGCGGATCCGGCACCGGCCATACTGCCTGCGGCACAAAGCCCTGATGGCCAAAGTCTTGCTGAGCAGACTAGTGAGGCGTCAGATGACGCGGCCGTAGAAGCGGTGAAAAAGCCCCGGCGGCGGCGGAAAGCGGCCAAAGCCCCTGATGAAGCCGCCAAAGATGATGCGGCAACTGAAGCGGCGGGCAATGAAGCAGAGGCTGAAAAGCCTGTGAAGCCAAAAGCACCGCGACGCCGCGCGCCCGCAAAGGCCGCCGCTAAAAAGCCGGCCAAGGCCGGTGTGGAATCCGAATCCACACCTGCTCCCGCACCAGAAGCGGCCCCTGCGGCCATCCATGAGCCCAAGGCTGCAACGGTCCCGGCGCAACCGGAACCTCAGGTGGCCCCAGCCCCTCAGGCAACGCCAGAAGCCCGACCAGCGCCAGCAGAACCGGCAGCGCCCGCACCTGACGTTCTGGAGCGACAGATCGTTACCCCGGATGGTGTGAAAGAAGAAAAGCTGGAGGAAAAAGGCGAAGCCGATAGCGGCAAGCGCAAGCGTGGTTGGTGGCAGCGCGCTTTGGGGCGCTGATCATCCGGCTCCAAAGCGTGGCCACTGATCTCGGCTGAAAATTGTGGAAAATGGCGGAATGGTGATCATCATCCTTCCGCCTTTTTTAACCCTTATCGATAAACTGCCCCTGTTCATAACCCCACATCTTGCTTTATGGTGGTGGCTATGAATGGGGTTTGCGCCCTGGGCCGGACGTGCCTGCCCTGCCGCCCGATATGGACCTGACCGGAGTCAATCTGTGCCTTATTTTATGAGACTATTGGTCCTTTTTGCCCTCATCCTCTCTTTCATCCCGCGTCCGGCTATGGCGCAGGGCATCCGAACCTTGCGCGATGCCGAATTTGAAAATTTTCTGCACCGGATTTCCGATCCTATCTTTGAGGTCGGGGGGCTTCGGCCGGAAGATGTTCAGATTTATATTGTGGATGATAGCAATCTGAACGCTTTTTATGCCGGTGGGCAGGCGATTTTCATCCATACCGGCTTGATTTTGCAAACCGATAATGTGGATCAGGTGATCGGCGTGGTTGCCCATGAAGCTGGCCATATGATCGCTGGCCATGTGCAGCGCTTTGATGAAGCCCTGAAACCTGCGACCAGCCTGTCGATCTTAGGGCTTGTACTGGGGGCTGCGGCCATTGCTGCCGGTTCACCGGAAGCCGGAATGGGGCTGATCACCGGCGGTCAGGGCGTGGCCCAACGCACGGTTTTGAAATTTCGCCGGGTGCAGGAAGCCTCGGCCGATCAGGCAGCCATTCAGTTTCTCAAAGATGCCAAGATGTCGGGGCGTGGTCTTCTCGAAATTTTCGAGAAATTCCGCTATCAGGAATTGCTCACCGCCCCCAATATCGATCCTTATGTGCTGACCCATCCGCTTTCCGGCGAACGCATCGCCAATGTGGAAGAGCGGATGAAAGCATCGCCCTATTGGGAGAAGCCCACCGATCCCGTTTTGCAGGCGCAATATAATCGGATCAAAGCCAAGCTGCAGGGCTATATCTGGCCAGCCTCATCCACATTGGGGCAATATCCGCCATCCGATAAAAGCATTCCGGCCCGCTATGCCCGTATTTACGCCTATAACAAGGCTTTGGAATGGGACAAAGCCATGGCCGAAGCCGATAGCCTGATCGCGGAAATCCCCGATGATCCTTATTTCCATGAGATCAAGGGCCAAATTCTTTTAGAAAATGGCCATGTCGAACAATCCCTGCCGCATCTGGAACGCGCCGCCCAACTGGCCCCCACCGAGCCTTTGATTCTCACCCTTTATGCGCAGGCGCTGGTGGCAAAAGATGAGCCGGAAACCGACAGGCTGGCCATGCCCATTTTGGAAAGATCGGTTCGGATCGATCCCTATAACAGCTTTGGCTGGTATCAGCTTGCCATCATCTATACCCGCAATGAAGAACCCGCTTTGGCCAATCTGGCTACCGCCGAACGCTATATGCTGCAACGCAATCCCGGCCGCGCCGCCATGCATGCAAGCCAGGCCTTGGAAGGCTTGAGCCCCGGCACGCCGAAGTGGCTGCGGGCGCAGGATATAAGGCAGGCCGCCGGTGTTGAGATCGAGCAAAGCGCAAATCGTCGTCGATAACGGAATATCATTTTATGTCAAACAAGCCGGGAGCTTCGCGGCTCCGCCCCTATAGCCTGATCATTGCCAGCCTTGCTTTGGTCATTTCCATGGCCTCCTTGCTTTTGGTGCTCAATTCTACGCAAAAATCGACTTTGGGGCCAAACCCCGATAAAGCCCGGATGCATGACATGTTTCGGGCTTATCTATTGGAAAATCCTGAAATCCTGCCCGAAGCCATCGCCATCTTGCGCCAGCGCGATGAAGCCGCTCAGCAGCAAAGGTTGCAGGCTTTGGCATCGGATCGCTGGGATGATATCCGCAAGGATGCCTATTCCCCCATCATCGGGCCGGATGATGCGGCGGTTACAGTGGTTGAATATTATGATTATCGCTGCCCATTCTGCCGCCGGGCGCATCCCGATATGGTCCGGCTTCTAAAAGAGCATGGGGATGATATCCGCTATGTGTTCAAGCAGTTTCCCGTGCTGGATCGGGATGGGGAAAATGGCGTGTCTCATTTTGCCGCCCGCGCCGCCATCGCCGCCTCAAATCAGGAGGTCTTCCCGGCTTTTCATGAAAAGCTGATGACCCATGAAGGATCGCTGAATAAGGGCGTGATCCTTGATTTTGCCGAAGCCCTGAAGCTCGATATGGGCCGCTTTCGCAGCGATATGGATGATCCGGCCCTTTCCGCTTATTTTGAGCAAACTATCAATCTGGCGCGCATGGTCGGCATCAGCGGCACCCCCACTTATGTCATCAATGGGCAGGTGCTGGCCGGCGCCCAAGGCTATGATGCCATTCTGGATCTGGTGGAAAAAGCCCGCAACTAAGCGGACTTCCTCGCGCAATGTGCTGTTATCAAAGGCCAGCCGCTGATGGCGGCTTGCCCCCTTTGCCAGTTATGCGCACAGTGCTTTCATCATGAAAACTCTTTAGCCCAGAAAGACCGCCATGTCTGATCTTCCCTTTCCGGATTTAAACGCCAAAATCGGCCAAAGGCTTGTTCTTTCCGATTGGCATGAGGTGACACAGGCGCATATCAATGCCTTTGCCGATGCCACCGGTGATCATCAATGGATTCACATCGATGTGGACCGCGCCAAGGCTGAAAGCCCTTTTGGCGCCCCCATTGCCCATGGATTTTATACTTTGTCGCTGCTGCCCTATCTGATGGGGGATTTTTTTGGCGCTTATAAAGTGGCCCAAGGGATCAATTATGGCTGCGATAGCGTGCGCTTTCCCGCCCCGGTTCCGGTGGGATCAAGGGTGCGCGGCAGCTTTGTGCTGAAAGCAACGGCGGCAGGGCCGATGGGCTCCTTGAAATGCACCGTCACCTCGACGGTTGAAATCGAAGGCGGCCAAAAGCCTGCCTGTGTGGCAGATCAGGTCTTTTTACTTTTTCCATGAAAGGATTGAGCATGAGCGGACTTTTCTCCCTCAAGGATAAAGTGGCGATCATCACCGGATCATCTCGGGGCATTGGCCGGGCGATGGCCATAGCCATGGCCGATGCCGGGGCCAAAGTGGTGATTTCTTCGCGTAAGCGCGAGGCCTGCAAGCCGGTAGCCGATGCCATCAAGGCGGCGGGCGGCGAAGCCATCATTGTGCCCTGCAATATATCGGATAAGGATCAGCTTCTAAATCTGGTCAGCAAAACGCGCGAGCATTATGGCCGGATCGATATTTTGGTGTGCAATGCCGCATCCAATCCGGTTTATGGCTCGATGACGGAAGTGTCTGATGATGCCTTTGACAAGATCATCGGCAATAATGTGCGCGCCAATATGAATCTGGCCCATATGGTTCTGCCCGAGATGGCCGAACGCGGCGATGGGGCGATCATTCTGGTGTCTTCTATCGCGGGCCTTTCAGGCAGCCGCAATCTGGGGATTTATGCGATTTCCAAGGCCGCTGATTTTCAGGTGGCCCGCAATCTGGCCGTGGAATGGTCGAAAAAAGGGATCCGGATCAATTGCATCGCCCCCGGACTTATCCGTACAGATTTCGCCAAAGCCCTGTGGGAAAATGACAAGGCCCGCGCCTATGTGGAAAAAGTGACCCCGGCTGGCCGCATCGGCGAGCCTGAAGATATGGCGGGGATTGCGGTTTTTCTGGCAAGCCCGGCGGCGCGCTATATCACCGGTCAAACCATCATTGCTGATGGCGGGGTGACCATTGCCGATATTTTTTAGGCAAAGATAGCATAAAGAGGCTGACAAAAAGGGAGGATGGTGCCCGCTGCCGGACTTGAACCGGCACGGCCAAAAGGCCGAGGGATTTTAAGTCCCTTGCGTCTACCAAATTCCGCCAAGCGGGCACACGCACATCCTATGGCACAGCCTTTGCGGCATGAAAAGATGCCACAAAGGCAAAAACCAAAATTATCCGGCTTTGTGCCATCAGCCTTCGCGGGGATCGCGCACCGGTTCGGCCCCAAAGCGGCGCACGGCGGCCTCGATCTCGTGAAGGGCACGATCAATCAATGCCTGATCCAAGGCCCGCACCACCACATGCAGGCCAGCCCGGCCCTCCCGATAATAGGGATAGCTGCCGATCTGCACATCCGGGTGGGCTTTGGCAATCAGCCCCAGATCCCCGGCCAGGGCGCTTTCCGGCACCGGCACAGACAGGCTGGCCGATAGCATCGGCAGGCCGCCCACCAGCTTATGTCGAATGCTTTCCAGCATCGATTGCATGATCAGGGGAACCCCCGCCAGCACAAACACATTTTCAATCTGAAAGCCGGGGGCCACACTTACCGGATTATCGATCAGGCTGCCGCCCTTTGGCACCCGCGCCATGCGCTGGCGAGCTTCGGTAAATTCGCCGGGGGGATAATGCGCTTCCAGTAAAGCCATCGCTTCAGGGTGAAAATGCAAAGGCACAGCAAAAGCCTGGGCTATCGATTCTGCGGTGATATCATCATGGGTAGGGCCAATGCCACCGGTGGTGAACACATAATCAAATTGTCGCCGACAGCTATTCACATGATCGACGATTCTGCTCGTATCATCGGGGATCACCCGCACTTCATCGAGCCTGATCCCTTCCCCATTCAGCCATTTCGCCAGATAAGCCAGATTGGCATCTTTGGTCCGGCCAGATAGAATCTCATCACCGATGATGATCAGCGCCGCCTTCACAACAGGCTTGGCTGCCGCATCATCAGGCTGCGCGGAAATGGAATGATCGCTCATGGATTGTGGCTCCGGGCGCCAGATTGGGGAACGACGCTAGAGGCTCGGTGTATCCTATTTGGCTGGCAAAATCCATTCCCCGCATCCGCTTTTCTTTCCTTTCCGGCAAGCCATGCGCTGCACATTGATCAGGATCGCGCAATCGTCTAGCCTTGGCCGACCATTATGGGGATAAGGATCAAAAACAATGCAAAAGCGCGATGATAAAGGCCAAAATCCACAGGCCAAAATCCGCAAAAATCGCTTCTCTGCCGCCCTTTTGCTGGGTGGCTTTTTCAGCAGCAGCCTGCTGATGACCGTCATCACCACCACTGCCAGCGCACAGGTGCCACCGGGGGAAACCCCGATCCTGCGCGAAATGGGCGCCAAGGCCAGCCCCGAACGGCTGCGCCTCGATGTGGAAAAACTGGTAAGCTTCGGCACCCGCCACAGCTTATCTGAAACCCAATCCGAAACACGCGGCATCGGCGCAGCGCGGCGCTGGATCGAAGAGGAATTCAACCGGATTTCCAAAGCCTGTGGCAATTGTCTGGAGGTGATCACGGTGGCAGATACCGTTTCAGGCGAACGCCGCATTCCCGATCCCACCGAGATCGTCAATGTCATCGCCATTCAGCGCGGCACCCTTGATCCTGATCGCATGGTGATCATGTCGGGCGATATCGATAGCCGGGTCTCTGATCCCATGAATGCGACCGCCGACAGCCCCGGCGCCAATGATAATGCAACAGGCGTTGCCGGCACCATCGAGGCGGCGCGTGTGCTATCGCAATATCGCTTCCCCGGCACCATTGTTTATGCAGCCCTTTCGGGCGAGGAACAGGGCCTTTTTGGCGGCCAGATTTTGGCAGAATACGCCTTGAAACAGGGCTGGAAGGTCAAAGCCGTTATCAATAATGATATGATCGGCAATATTTCCGGCATCAATGGCGTGATCGATAACAGCACGGCCCGGGTTTTTTCTGAAGGCACCCGCGCCACCGAAACCCCCGAAGAAGCGCGCATCCGGCGTTTCAGCGGGGGTGAGGTGGATAGTGCCTCGCGCAATCTGGCGCGCTATATTGACCGGCTGGCCGATGATTATATCCCCAATCTGGATGTGATGATGGTGTATCGGCTGGATCGTTTTGGCCGTGGCGGCCATCATCGCCCGTTCAATGATGTGGGGATGCCCGGTGTGCGGATCATGGAAACCAATGAAGATTATACCCGCCAGCATCAGGATTTGCGCCGCGAAAACGGGATTGACTATGGCGATGTGATCGCGGGCGTGGATTTTGCCTATAATGCCAAGCTCACTGCGCTCAATGTGGTGACTTTGGCCGCTCTGGCCTCGGCCCCGCCTTTTCCATCGGATGTCAAAATCGCCGGTGCCGTTGAGCCATCAACAAAGCTGAGTTGGACCCGACCCACCGGCAAAGAGGCTGAAAACCTGGCCGGTTATCGGGTTTATTGGCGCTTGACCACCGATCCGCAATGGACCTTCAGCCGCTGGGTTGGCGATAGCGATCAGGTGACTTTGGAGAATATCGTGATCGATAATTATTATTTCGGGGTCGCCAGTGTTTCCAAGGATGGCTTTGAAAGCCCGGTGGTGTTCCCCGGCCCTGCGGGCAGCTTTGATCATGGCATAGCGACAGAGGCGGAATGAGCACGGCATTCTGACCAAAAAATGAAATAAAGCCATGCATTTTCCCGATCCCCTGATCCCGGCGCGGCTGATCCGGCGCTATAAACGCTTTCTGGCCGATGTCGTGCTTGAGGATGGCCGCCAGATCACCGCCCATTGCCCCAATCCCGGGGCCATGCTGGGCTGTGCCGAGGAAGGGGCCCGCATCTGGCTTTCCCCGGTGCATAATCCCAAGGCCCGGCTGCGCTGGCGCTGGGAACTGGTGGAAAGCCACGATACATTGATCGGTATCAACACCATGCTGGCCAATCGCATCGTGGCTGAGGCCATCAAAAAAGGGCAGATCGCCCCTCTAGCGGGCTATGGCAGCCTCAAGTCCGAAGTGAGCACGGGTGCGGGCACGCGCTTTGATTTCATGGCCAGCGATCACCCCGAAAGGCCGGGTGAGCCATGCTATATCGAGGTGAAAAGCGTTACCTATCGCCGCGATGGCCTTGCCCAATTCCCCGATAGCGTCACCCAAAGGGGTGCGAGGCATCTTTTGGCCCTGAAAGCGATGCTTGACAGCGGGGCGCGCGCAATGATGATTTATCTGATACAACGCTCTGATTGTAGCGAGATGACATTTGCCTGTGATATAGATCAAATTTATTACCACGCCTATGAGGAGGCCGTGGAAGCGGGGATCGAATCTTATGCCTATGGCTGTCATTTATCGCCATCTGCCATTGAAATCGATCAACCCCTTCCCATCGGCAAGCCAGCCTTGTATGCCGGTCCTTAACGACCACATCATGAAACAGCACATCATGAAACACACGACCAATCTGTGACCATGAGGATAATCCGGTGAGAGAAATGCAAGAAAACGCCATGACCCAGGAACGCCGATCACAGGGGATCAAGCTTCATGATGAAGCGGGTTTTGAAGGCATGCGCAAAGCGGGCAGATTGGCGGCAGAGGTTCTTGATTTCATCGCCCCCCATGTTGAACCCGGCATCAGCACCGAAGCGCTGGATCGCCTGTGCCATGATTTCATCCTTGATCATGGGGCCATTCCGGCACCGCTCAATTATCGCGGCTTCCCCAAATCGATCTGCACATCGATCAATCATGTGGTCTGCCACGGTATTCCCGGCCCCAAGGTCTTGAAAGATGGCGATAGCATCAATATCGATATCACCGTCATTCTGGATGGCTGGCATGGCGATACCAGCCGGATGTTTTTTGCCGGAACCCCATCGGTGAAGGCCCGCAGGCTGGCGGACATCACCCATGAAGCCATGATGCGCGGCATCGAAATCGTGAAACCCGGGGTGACTCTGGGCGATATCGGCCATGCCATCCAAAGCTATGTGGAAAGCGAACGCTGCTCGGTGGTGCGTGAATTTTGCGGCCATGGTATCGGGCTGGTGTTTCATGATGCGCCCAATATCTTGCATTATGGTCGCCCTGGCACCGGCGAGGTGCTGGAAGAGGGCATGTTTTTCACCATCGAACCCATGGTCAATGCGGGCAAACCCGATACCAAGGTGCTTGAGGATGGCTGGACGGCGGTCACCCGTGACCGTTCCTTGTCGATGCAGTTCGAGCATAGCCTTGCCGTTACCGCCGATGGCCATGAAATTTTCACTCGCTCACCGGCTGGCCTTCACCAACCGCCTTATGAACTCTAGGGCCGCAAATGCCCGGCGATCCCTCTGATAACACCGGTCATCGTCAGCGTTTGCGCACACGCTTCATGGCGACCCGGGGCCAGGGGATGCCCGATTATGAAATGATAGAATTGCTCCTTATGGGTGCAATTTTGCGGCGCGATGTAAAGCCTTTGGCCAAGCAGATGTTGAAGCTTTTTGGCAGCTATGAAGGCGTGATCACCGCCTCGCCCGAACGACTGCGCGAAGTGGATGGGGTTGGCGAAGTGGCGATTTCCATGATCAAGCTGGTGGAAGCCACCGCCCTGCGGCTATCGCAATCAAAGGTGCTCAATCGCCCGATCCTCAGCAATTGGCGGGCCTTGCTCGATTATTGCACTGCGGCCATGGCCCATGCCAAAACCGAACAATTCCGCATTTTATTTCTGGATCGCAAAAATATCCTGATGGCCGATGAGGTGCAGCAGCAGGGCACCATCGATCACACCCCGGTCTATCCGCGTGAGGTGATCAAGCGGGCTTTGGAGCTTCATGCCTCTGCCCTTATTCTGGTGCATAATCATCCTTCTGGCGATCCCACGCCCTCGCGCGGCGATATCGAAATGACCAAAGACATCGTGGAGGCCGCCAAAAAGCTGGGCATTTCCGTTCATGATCATCTGGTCATCGGGCGCAAGGGGCATGTCAGCTTTAAAAGTCTCGGTCTTCTCTAAAGATGGGCCTGCTCTAGTCGATCTTGCGAAGAAAAATGCGGCGACTTGCCAGCATCGCCCCCCGATGCTAGGGAAACCGCGCCTGCCCCATCACCCGCCCGGAGACCGATCAATGATCACCCGCTATTCCCGCCCCGAAATGACCGCCCTGTGGTCGGCAGAGAGCAAATTCGGCATCTGGTTCGAGATCGAAGCCCATGCCTGTGATGCGCAGGCAGCGCTTGGCATCATCCCCCCTGAAGCGGCCAAAGCCGTGTGGGAGCGCGGCCGGTTCGAGGTGGCGCGGATCGACGAGATCGAGGCCGAAGTAAAGCATGATGTCATCGCTTTTCTCACCAATCTGGCCGAACATGTAGGGCCGGAAGCGCGCTTTGTGCATCAGGGGATGACCTCATCCGATGTGCTGGATACCTGCTTTAATATCCAGCTTGTGCGGGCGGCCGATCTGTTGATTGCCGATCTCGATGCGCTTTTGGCGGTGCTGGAACGCCGCGCCCATGAACATCGCGATAGCATCACCATTGGCCGCAGCCACGGCATCCATGCCGAGCCCACCACCTTTGGTTTGAAAATGGCCCAGGCCTATGCCGAATTTGACCGCGCCAAAAGCCGGATGCGCGCCGCCCGCGAAGAAGTGGCAACCTGCGCCATTTCAGGGGCGGTGGGCAGCTTTGCCAATATCGATCCCCATGTGGAAGCCCATGTGGCCGAAAAACTGGGATTGGCCATCGAACCTGTTTCAACCCAGGTGATCCCCCGTGATCGCCATGCCATGTATTTTGCAACCTTGGGCGTGATCGCCAGTTCGGTAGAGCGGTTGGCCACGGAAATCCGCCATCTGCAACGCACCGAAGTGCTGGAGGTGGAGGAATATTTCTCACCCGGCCAGAAGGGCAGTTCGGCCATGCCCCATAAGCGCAATCCGGTGCTCACCGAAAATCTCACCGGGCTGGCCCGCATGGTGCGCTCTTATGCCTTTCCGGCCATGGAAAATGTGGCGCTATGGCATGAGCGCGATATTTCCCATTCATCGGTGGAACGGATGATCGGCCCCGATGCCACCATTACCCTGGATTTCGCGCTGGCCCGCCTCACTTCGGTGATGGATAAGCTTTTGGTTTATCCTGATCGGATGCGCGCCAATATGGATCGCTTGGGGGGATTGGTCAATTCCCAGCGGGTGCTCCTTGCCCTCACCCAAAAAGGGATGAGCCGCGAAAAGGCCTATGGCCTCGTTCAGCGCCATGCCATGAAGGTGTGGGAAAGCGATGGCCGCGATCATCTGCTCGACCTTTTGAAAGCCGATCCCGAACTGGCGGACATCTTTGGCGCAGGCGAATTGGAAGGGCTTTTTGATCTGGGCTATCACACCAAACATGTGGAAACGATTTTCCACCGCGTTTTTGGCCGATAGATTTTTGGCTGATCTGTTTTAGGCCGCTCGCATCTCCGAGGCTTACGGGCGGCCTCTGGCCGCTCGCATCCGAGGCTTAGAAATTATTTTCCTGCATGATCTCGTTGCGGGCTTCTTCCATGCATTCCTGCAAGCGACGCTCCAGATGATGCTCGGTCATCTCGATCTTATGGGCCCGGAAATCGGCCAAAACCTTACGGATGACATCCTTATCGCCTACTTCTTCAAAATCTGAATCGATCACCGTTTTGGCATAGGCCAGCGCATCTTCAGCGCTCATGCCGAATTCGGCAGCCGCCCACAGGCCCAGAAGCTTGTTGCGGCGCATGGCCGTTTTGAACCGCAGATTTTCATCCAGCGCATATTTCGCTTCAAAATTCTGTTCACGGTCATTGAACATGCTCATCTGGAGTCCTTGATTTTCGGTGATGAATGGGTCTTTCACGATGTAATCACATTGTTCGCGCATCGCAAGCGTTCACAAAGCTTGACGAACCGAATTTTACGCGCTTTTTTAGGGCCCGTGGTGATTTGGTCCGACCGGCTTGCGGCCACGTAAAAAAAGCAGCTAAAAGGTGGGGGCTTGCCTCGACTCTTCATGCGCCGGTTGGGCAGATCTTTGCTTATGAACTTGAAAGGCGCTTCAGCATGAAAAATAAAACCGGCTTTGATCGCCAGATCACCCAAAAATGGCGGCGCGATACGCAGCTCATCCGGGGCGGCACCCTGCGCAGCAATTTAGGCGAAACATCAGAAGCCATCTTCATGACATCGGGCTTTGCCTATGCCACCGCCGAAAGCGCTCAGGCCCGCTTTGAAGGCGAAGAAGAAGGCTTTACCTATAGCCGGCAGGGCAATCCCACCATTGCCATGTTCGAGGAACGCATGGCCCTGATCGAAGGTGCCGAAGCCGCCGCCGCCACTGCCAGCGGCATGGCCGCCATGAATGCCGCCCTTTTGGGGCTGCTGCGCGCCGGTGATCATGTGGTCGCTGGCCGGGCGCTTTTTGGCTCCTGCCGGTGGTTGATCGATGAATTGCTGCCCCGCTATGGCATAGAGACCACCACCGTCAACGGCCCCGATCTGGACGAATGGAAGCGTGCTATCCGCCCCAATACCAAGCTGTTTTTCCTCGAATCCCCCTCCAATCCCACCCTTGAGATCATCGATATCCAAAAGGTTGCCGATCTGGCGCATGAGGTGGGCGCGCGGCTGGTGGTGGATAATGTCTTTGCTTCACCTATTTTGCAAAAACCGCTGGACCTGGGTGCCGATGTGGTGTGCTATTCGGCCACCAAGCATATCGATGGCCAGGGCCGCACGCTCGGCGGGATCATCTTGAGTAGTCAAGCCATCATCGTCGATGAATTGGGGCCTTTTTTGCGCCATACCGGCCCCAGCCTTTCGCCCTTCAATGCGTGGCTGCTTTTAAAGTCGCTGGAAACCCTTGAACTGCGGGTGAATGCCATGTGTGATCGCGCCGATCATCTGGCCGCCGCCATCGCTCAAGCCGGGATTGATTGTCTGCATCCCAGCCTGCCCGGCTTCAAGCAGGCCGATCTTGCGCATCGGCAGATGAAGCGCGGGGGCACCGTTGTCACCTTCACCTTGCCCGGCGGGGCCCAACAGGCCTTCCGCTTTTTGAACGCCCTCAGCATCATCGATATTTCCAATAATCTGGGCGATAGCCGTAGCATTGCCGCCCATCCCTGGACCACAACCCACAAGGCGCTGGATGAACAGACCCGGCTGCAAATGGGGATCACCCCGGGGATGATCCGCTTGAGCGCAGGCCTTGAGGATAAAGACGATCTGGTGGAAGATGTTCTGGCGGCACTGGCCGCAAGCGCGCCATAATTCATCGGCACATATGGGCGATGGTAACGGACAGGAAAGGGGCCCCATGAAAAACGCGCGCGCATCTGCCTTGCCGGGCCGCCTGTTTTATGCGCGCAGCTTTGCTTTGTTCGCCGTACTGATATTGGGCTATCTGGTCTGGCGCATTGTGTCTCCTTTCATGGCGCCTTTGGCATGGGCGGCGATCATCGCTTTTCTGCTCCACCCCGCGCATCTGTGGCTCAGCCGCGCTTTGGGGGCTCGGCCCAATCTGTCTGCCCTCATCCTCACCGGCTTGAGCTTTTTGTTTCTGCTGGGGCCGATCTCGCTTTTGCTGGCGGCCTTTGCCGCCCAGGCCGCCAATCTTTTGGAGCCCTTGCAGCAGGCAGCGGCCAAAGGCGATTTTTCGATTTTGCAATCTGTGATGGATGTGCCGATCATCGGCAATCTGATCAGCCAGATACAGCAGATGTTTGATGTTTCTCTCGATGATCTTGGCCAATGGCTCAATCTACGTATTCAGGAAGGCGCGAAAATCCTGCTGTCCTTTGGCAGCCGCGTGTTTTTGGGAGCCATTGGCACCATGGCCGCTTTTGTAATCATGCTTTTTGTTTTGTTTTTCGTGCTGCGGGATGGGCGAAAAATCCTCAATGCCACAAAAGCGTTGGTTCCGATGTCGGATCAGCGCACCGATCTCTTGTTTTCGCGGATTGCCGATGCGGTTCATGCGATTGTTTTCGGCACCGTTCTCACCGCCCTTATCCAGGGGGCGCTGACCGGGCTTGCCCTGGCGGTCACCGGGCTGCCGGCACCCGTGGTTTTTGGCGTGTTGGCGGCGATTTTCTCATTGTTTCCGGTGGGGGGAACCGCCCTGATCTGGGGTCCCGCCGCCCTGGTTCTGGCCTTCCACGGCCAGTGGGTCGAAGCCATCGGGATGCTTTTGTGGGGCATGCTCATCGTGGGCACCATCGATAATTTCCTGCGCCCGATTTTGGTCTCCCGGCGCAGCCATATCACAACCCTGACCGTGTTCATCGGGGTTTTGGGCGGTGCCGTTGCCTTTGGGGCCGTGGGCCTGCTTTTGGGCCCGGTGATCCTGACCATCGCGATGGTGCTTTTGCGCTTCACCCGCCAGCAGCGCGAGGCGGAAAATGAAGATGCCCCCGAAGATGATCAGGCCATAAGGGCCGAAAAATCCTGAAGCCCGATATTGCCCCCCGATAGGACAATGGCAATGACCCGATCACGGGTTTCGATTTTATGGGCCAGCACCGCCGCAAGAGCCACCGCGCCCCCCGGCTCGACAATGATTTTCAAGCGTTCAAAGGCAAAGGCCATCGCCGCCTTCACCTCATCATCAGTCACCACCACGCCGCTCTCTAAAAGCTGCCGATTATGGGCAAAGGTGAGGGCGCCGGGCATGGGGGCTAATAGAGCATCGCAGATCGAGCGGCTTTCAAGATCATTGGCCACCTGCTTTCCAGCCTTTAAGGATCGGGCCGTATCATCAAAGCCCAAAGGCTCGACCCCATGCACCGCAATGGCTGGGAATGCCGCCTTCAGAGCCGTGGCGCTGCCCGCAATCAAACCGCCGCCGCCAACGCAGATGAGGGCGGCATCGAGCGTTAATCCGCGCTTTTTGGCCTGATCGGCTATTTCCAGCCCCACGGTGCCCTGCCCTGCGATGATATGGCGATCATCATAGGATGGCACCAAAATCGCCCCGCTTTGGGCGCACAGATCCATGGCAATCTGTTCACGGTTTTGGCTATAGCGATCATAGGCAATGATTTCAGCACCCAAAGCGCGGGTGTTCTCGCGCTTGATCGCCGGCGCATCATGGGGCATCACGATCTGGGCCCGCACGCCTAAGCGCCTTGCGGCTTCCGCCACCCCCTGGGCATGATTGCCTGACGAAAAGGCAACCACACCTGCGGCCCGTTCATCCGCGCTCAGGCGCGACAGGCGGTTATAGGCTCCCCTGATCTTGAATGAGCCGGTGCGTTGCAGGCATTCCGCCTTTACCAGAACCCGGCCCCCTGCTCGTGCGTTTAAAATCGGATGTTCCATGAGCGGGGTGCGCAGGGCCACCCCGGCCAAAGCTTCGGCGGCGTTCTCGATATCCGCGATGCCGATGAGGTCGAGATCGTCTTCATGATGGTGCATGATCATTCCTTGCGGGCTTTTTTATTTTTGAGACGTTTTGACAAGCCATCGGCAAAGCGCAATAAAAATGGCAGAACCACAAGGGTTGTCAGCACCGTGATGCTGATCGCGATCATCAGCAGTACCCCCATGCTGGCGGTGCCGCGATGCTGGGAGAGGGCCAGCGAGCCAAAGGAGCCGATGGTGGTCATCGCGCTTAACACAACAGCCCGGGGTGTGCTGCTGGAAAAGAGCGCAGCCATCCCGCTCTGCCCCGGATCGGCCGGTTTTTCGAGCGCCATATGGCGCGCCCGCATGGCCAGATGAATGGCGCTATCCACCCCCAAACCAATCAGCAAGGGCAAAACGATCACATTGGCAAAATTAAACGGCAAACCGATCAAAACCCCGATGGCCGCCGTCAGGACCCCCGCCAAAAGGATCGGAGCCATCACAATGAAGATAAAACCAATCCGCCGGATCAACACAAAAATAAGGATCGACCCCAGCGCCAAAGCCAGCACTGATGCCTGCACCATCGCCTGCCCCACCACATCGCCTGCCCGCAGAACGGAAATGGCGCCCCCCGATAAATCCGGGGAAATTGCGGCCACTTCATCGACAAAAATACGGCGAGCCTCCTGATCACGCACATCATGGGCGGGAAGCACCTCGACCCGGACCAAACCATCGGACGAAATAAACCGCCTGCTGATCGCCGGGGGCAGACTTTCCATCTCCACGGGCCGGGCGGTCAATTGCAGGCGCAAATGCTCCATCTGCATGGGGAAATAGCGCATCAGGGCTTCATCAAGGCGATCATAAAGCACCGGATCATGCCGTGCCGCCTGGAAAAAAACCTGCAGGCTTTTATTCAACCGGGCCGCAGCCTCGGCCGCTGGGCCATCGGGATGGATAGCGCTCACGGTTTGGGTATCCGTGATCAGATCCGCCACTGCCAGTTCAGCCGCATGGGCATCTGTGGGGGGCAAAGCGGCCATCCGTGCCGCAAGATCATCGCCGCTTTGCAAGACAAAAACCAGATCGCCCGCCAGAAAATCAATTTCCGCCAGTTTCAGATCCTGTTCATCAGGGATGAAATCATTCAAGGTGATCGCAGCCTCGACACTGGCTAATTCTTCTGCCTTTTGCGCAAAATCCATAGCCGCATCAGGGGATGGGCTGAGATAATTGAGCCTATAGGGAAAATCCTGCGGGCGATCAAACAACAGATTGAAAGCCACCACCCCGGGCGATTGCGGATCGCGCAGATGCATCGGATCGGCATCGAACCGCACTTTATCCATCAACCCCAAGGATAGGAAACCCATTACGATCAGCAATCCCGCCAGTGGCGCGCTGAAGCGTTGGCCAAAAGCCTGCAGCCGCCTGATGGTGCGGCCCGCCGCCACTTTCGCCGCAATGCCATTCGGCTTGGCGGATATTTTGACCGAAGGAAAAATGGACAACAAAGCGGGGATCAGGGTCATGGCAATGATGAAGGCCAGCAAAACCCCGGTCCCTGAAATCACCCCCAATTGCGCCATGCCCACAAATCGGGTGGGCACGAAGGCAAAAAACGCCACGCTCGTGGTGAGCGCTGCCAGCGCCAAAGCCGGGCCCGCCTTTTCTATGGCCTGCACCATAGCGGCACCTTGATCATCATGATCGCGGCTTTGCTCGGCATAGGCGAGGATTAAATGAATGGCAAAATCAATACCCAGACCAATCAGCAAAACCGTGAAGGCGATGGAGACCAGATTAAGCTCGCCGATCAAAACAGCCGCCGCCCCGGATGTGAGGAGAATAGACACAAGAAGCGAGGCCAAGGCCGCCACCACATATTGCCAACGCCCCAGCCCCACAACCAAAATAACCGCCACCAGCACAAGAGAGATCAGGGCCGATATCTCGATCCCCTGCGACACCGATTTCAATTCTTCGGTCCGCAACACAAGATCGCCGGTGATCGCAATGCTGGCGGCATCAAGAACAGGCGCGGGCAGCCCGGCAATCGCCTGATAGAGCCCATCGATGGCGGCACGGGCGGGCTGCAGGGATTGATAATCCAGCACCGGATGAACCACCAGAACATTCTGGTTGATCGCCTGTTTTTCGCCAAACATCTGCTGCCATGAAAGCGGCTTTGCCTCCCCCTGATTAAGGGCCGAAACCGTTTCATTCACCGCATCATAGGCGCCGGCGATCATCGGCAGATCAACGCCATCCTCGCTCGCCTCAGAGATCCGTCCCAATTCGGTGAAAAATGTGGAAAGTGATGGATCAAGAACCAAAGATTGCAACAAAGGGGCCGCGCTTGACAGCCGCCCGGTCAAATCCATCAGATCATCAAGGGGCAGAAACAACAGCCCCTGCCGCTGAAAATAGGGATCGACCCGAGGCGCAAAAACCTCGCTGAAAAGATCGCGGCGCTGGCGCAGGGCTTTGGCGAGTTCGCTGGCAGCATGATCGGCTTCATCGGGAGTTTCGGCGCGAATGATAACAAGGATCTGATCGCGTAATTTCGGAAAGGCGCGATCCATGGCAATGGCATTTTGCCGGAAAGCTTCGCGGCGGTCGATCATCTGAGAGCTATCGGTATTGATCCCAAGCGACGTGATCGCGGCATAAACTGAAAGCAAAACAAGAAGCCCCAATATGGCCACAACGCGCCAGGGCTTTTGCCATGCCCGCGTCACCACAAAGGACAGGACGCGCTCGATATAAGTTTCAAATGTCGCCTTCACGATGTGCTTCTTGCCCTTGCGCTTTAGGATGATGGGGGTGGATGAGAGATCAATGATCGCTGGCGGCCAGCATGCTCTCCCTGATCCCGGTTTTCAACTTTAACCCTTCGGCGGTTAGGGTGATGGCGTGCGGCCAATTGGCCCGGGCCAATCCCTTTCGTTCCAGCGCCACCCACACATTGGGATTGATAAGCCCACTGGCAAAGCGGGTGGAAACCGTAAGGCGGCCAATATGCAGATGATCGCCATGGGCCTCTTGATGGGCTTGGGGCAGATTAAAAAGGGTGACCTCGCCGGTCTCTTCGTTGGTGGAGGCCAATTCGGATTTTTCAGCCAGTTCCTGCAATAAGGCGAGAGTCCGCATTTGCAGATTATTAAGCCGGATCTTCGCCATATCGCGCTCCATTCCTTCATCTCTCCTTTATCTTTGGCCTTCAATGAGACCCCGCAAAGCCGCCCTTTATTCTGACCTCAAAAAAGCATTCTGGCATCAACCCGGGCACGGGATTATTGTCATGCACGGATCAGTCGATAAAGATATGTTTTAGCTTAATCATGCGAAAAGGAAAAATGCCCTAAGCCACAGGCAAAAGGCCAAGGGTTTTCGTTGAAAGATCGGGCCATCTGGCTTAGGTCCTGACTTAAGCAGTATCGGCACGGATTATCCAGCAGGAAGGCACGCTCATCCCATGTCACAGATGACCCATTTACAGCGTCTGGAAGCCGAAAGCATCCAGATCATTCGTGAGGTTGCATCAGAATGCCGCAATCCCGTCATGCTGTTTTCCATCGGCAAGGATTCGATGGTGATGCTGCATCTGGCGCGCAAGGCTTTTTATCCCTCACCTTTGCCCTTTCCCATTTTGCATGTGGATACCACCTGGAAATTCCGCGAGATGATCGCCTTCAGGGATCAACTCGCCAAAGATTGGGGCCTTGATCTGCTGGTTCATATCAATCAGGACGGGGTGAAACAGGGTGTGGGGCCGATCAGCCATGGCTCTGCCATCCATACCGACATCATGAAAACCCAATCGCTCAAACAGGCGCTCGACCTTTATAAATTCGATGCGGCTTTTGGCGGCGCCCGGCGCGATGAGGAAAAATCCCGCGCTAAGGAGCGGATTTTTTCTTTCCGCTCAGCCCAGCATCGCTGGGACCCTAAAAATCAGCGTCCTGAATTATGGCACATCTATAATACCCGCATCCATAAAGGCGAAAGCATGCGGGTGTTTCCCATCTCGAATTGGACCGAATTGGATGTGTGGCAATATATCTATCAGGAAAAAATCCCCATCATCGAGCTTTATCTGGCCAAGGAACGCCCGGTGGTGGAACGCGATGGCGCGCTGATCATGGTCGATGATGATCGCCTGCCCATCAATGCAGGAGAGACCGTGGAAACGCGCATGGTCCGTTTTCGCACTTTGGGCTGCTATCCGCTGACCGGCGGCATTGAATCCCAGGCAACGGATCTGGAAGGGATCATCATGGAAATGCTGGTTTCCCGCACATCCGAGCGGCAAGGCAGGGTGATCGATCGCGATCATGGGGCCTCGATGGAAAAAAAGAAGCAAGAGGGCTATTTCTGATGCATGATCAATCCGTGGGAAAGGCGCCCGAAGCCCTGATCCGCTATCTGAAGGAACAGGAATCGAAAGATTTGCTGCGCTTCATCACCTGTGGCAGCGTGGATGATGGCAAATCCACCCTGATTGGCCGCCTGCTCTTTGATTCCAAAATGATTTTTGAAGATCAACTGGCCAGCCTTGAAAAAGACAGCCGGAAAATGGGCACCACGGGTCAGGATATCGATCTGGCGCTTCTTCTTGATGGTTTGGAGGCCGAGCGCGAACAGGGCATCACCATCGATGTGGCCTATCGCTTTTTTGCCACCGACAAGCGCCGGTTCATCGTTGCTGATACCCCCGGCCATGAACAATATACCCGGAATATGGCCACCGGCGCCTCGACCGCCGATGCCGCGATCATTTTGGTGGATGCGCGTAAAGGCCTGCTCACCCAAACCCGCCGCCACAGCTATATCTGTTCGCTTTTGGGTGTGCGCCATATCATTTTAGCCGTCAACAAGATGGATCTGGTGGATTATTCCCAAACGGTTTTTGACCAGATCCGCGCTGATTATGAAGCCTTTGCCAAAACCATTGGCTATGACCATGTAAGCTGCCTGCCGCTTTCAGCACTCAAGGGCGAAAATGTTCTGCAGCGCACGGCGGCCCTTGATTGGTTCAATGGTCCCACCCTTCTCGCCAAGCTTGAAACCATTCCCGTGGCCGATGCCGATGATACAGGCCCCTTTCGCCTGCCGGTGCAGTGGGTCAATCGACCTAATCTGGATTTTCGCGGATTTTCCGGCACCATCGCCGCCGGGCGGGTTGCGGTGGGCGATCCGGTCGTGGTTTTGCCATCGGCCAAAAACAGCAGGGTTTCATCCATCGTCACCTTTGATGGAACGCGTGAAAGCGCCTCGATCGGTGAAGCCATCACCCTCACCCTTGAAGACGAAATCGATATTTCGCGCGGCGATGTGATCTGCCACTCTGAAAACCGGGCCGGGCTTTCCGATCAATTCGAGGCGAAAATCGTGTGGATGGCCGATGAACCGCTGATCCCCGGGCGGCCCTATCTGCTCAAAAGCGGCGCCCGCACGGTTTCAATGGTGGTGACCCGGCTGAAATACAGTATTAATGTCAATAGCCTCGAACAAGCCGCCACCAAACGACTTGAGCTTAATGATATCGGGATCGCCAATATCAGCCTTGATCAGCAGATCGCCTTTGATCCCTATCACGATAATCACGAAACCGGCAGTTTCATCATCATCGACAAGATGACCAATGGCACGGTGGGGGCCGGGATGATCGATTTCGGCCTGCGCCGGGCCACCAATATCCATTGGCAGGCGGTGGATGTGAACAAGGCCGCCCGCGCCGCGATGAAGGCGCAAAAACCGGCGGTTTTGTGGTTTACCGGGCTTTCAGGATCGGGCAAATCAACCATCGCCAATCTGGTTGAAAAGCGCCTTCATGCCGCTGGTCAACACACCTATATGCTGGATGGCGACAATATCCGCCATGGCCTGAACAAGGATCTGGGCTTTACCGAAGTGGACCGGGTGGAAAATATCCGCCGGGTTGCCGAAGTGGCACGCCTGATGGCCGATGCCGGGCTGATCGTTTTGGTTTCGTTCATCTCGCCCTTTCGATCCGAGCGCAAAATGGCCCGCGATCTTTTGCCGGAGGATGAATTTCACGAGGTTTTTGTGGATACTCCCATCGCCCTGTGCGAACAACGCGATCCCAAGGGGCTTTATAAAAAGGCGCGGATGGGCGAAATCAAGAATTTCACGGGCATCGACAGCCCCTATGAACCGCCTTTAGCATCAGAACTCAGCCTTGAAACCGCGCACGCCTCGGCCGAAGAATGCGCCGAAAAGGTGATCGATTATCTTGATCAACTGAAAGATTGAAGATACGCCGCCTGATCGGCCATCAGCGTTCTGTTTTCCGGGAATTGCACGGTGAATTCCGTTCCCTTCCCGGGCGCTGATCGCACGGTCACGGTGGCCTGATGCAAGGTGGCAAGGTTTTTGACCAAAGGCAGGCCCAAGCCGGTTCCCGGGAATTGTCGCGACAGGCTGTTATCCACCTGCTGGAACGGCTCGAATATTTTTTCCTGATCCTCGGCTGCAATGCCGATGCCGCTATCAATCACCCTGATCCTGATGGCCTTTTCAGGCATATCCACACACAACTTCACCGCTCCATCGGGCGGGGTGAATTTGATCGCATTCGATAACAGATTGAGCAAAATCTGGCGCAGCGCCCGTTGTTCCGCCCGCAACATGGGCAGGTCCATCTTGCAATCGAGCTTTAAGGAAATCCCTGTTTTGGCCGCCATCGGTGCCACATGATTGAGGACTGATCGGGTCAGTTCTTCCAGATCAATGCTTTCTTCTTGCAGGTCATAGCGGCCCGCTTCGATCCGCGACAGATCGAGAATCCCCGAGATCAGTTCAAGCAGATGACGCCCGCTTTCCTTGATATGGACGCTATAATCCCGCACGGTTTTGGCGGGCATGGGAATATCATCCCGGGCGATCAATTCGGCAAAACCGATGATCGAATTGAGGGGCGTGCGCAATTCATGGCTCATCACCGATAGAAATTGCGATTTCGCCTGATTGGCGCTTTCGGCTTGCTTGCGCGCCTCGATCAATTCCTGTTCTTGCTGCTTTAAATGGGTGATATCGGCATGAACGCTGACCAATTCGCCGGATGATGTGCGCCGCAAGGTGCTTTGCACCCAGCGCCCGCCAGCAAGGGACTGCACAAGCTGATGGCCCGGCTCAAGATCGGCCCCCGCATTGCCAGCATTGCCATCGGGGAAAAAATCGCGAAACATCCGATTGGCAAGCTGCAATTCTCCTTCGGCCGAGAAAATGGCAAAAGCTTCGCCCGTATTTTCAATGGCATCCCTGATCCGCATATGCGCCATCTGCAAAGCCTGTTTATCGCGCAGAGCTTCCATAAAGGCATGAAAACTGCGAAAGGCGATATAGGCCAGAACCATCACGAAAACGATGAGCAAAAGGCCCATCGCAAAGCCTTCGCGCGATCCATGATAGAGCATCCATAAAACCGAAAGCGGCATGGCTGTTAATGAAAAGGCCAAACAATGACGCGGCAAGGGCGACAGGGATGTGACCACGCCCGCTGTGAGGCCAATGGCGATAAAAGCAATGAAAATATGAACATTTTCATTATCGGCAAAGCCAAAAACCAGTTCCGCCGACCCCCATGAAAGGCCCATCATGATGGTAAAGATCAAGGAGGCGCGCAAGGATCGGCCCTGGATCGCTTCGGGATTGAAATGGCGGTTGATCTGATAGGCTTTCCACAGGCTGAAAAGCGAAAGCCCGATGATCACAGAAATCCAGAGGCTGGCATAAAGGGGATTGGCATGGGGATGCAAAACCCCCAGCACCACAATCGCCACCACGATATTCATGATCGACATGATCGGGATGAATTGCAAAAGATGCAGAAATTGCGCCCGGCGCACAATCCGGCGCGGCACAAAAACCTTTATATCATCGGCCTCGGCCCCCAGCGCCGAATGGCCTTTCTTGTTTTTATTCATTATATATTCCAAGGATCGCTATGATCAGACGATCTCATGGGGATGTAAATTAATCTTTAATCATGGCGCACACCCGATCACATTGGCATGAGCGCGACCGGGGCCTCAGTTCGCCCACAGGCTTTCGGTGTGATCAATCCATCCCCCGCCCAGCACTTCATCGCCATCATAGAAAACCGCCGCCTGTCCGGGGGAAATGCCCGCTTGTGGCGTGCACAGGGTGATCTGCGCCCGGCGATCATCAAGCAGACGCACCCGCGCTTTCACTGGCTCCTGCGTATTTCTGATGCGCACAAACACATCTTGTTCATCTGCCTCTGCTCGGTCCTCGCCCAGCCAATTCAGCTCGCGGGCGATGAAACGGCCAATATCCAGAGCCGCTTTGGGGCCCACGATCACCCGCCGGCTTTCGGGCTCCAGCTTCACCACATAAAGCGGATCGGCACTGCCCCCCACACCGATGCCCCGGCGCTGGCCAATGGTATAATGAATGATCCCTTCATGCTGGCCCAAAACCCGGCCATCCAGATGCACGATCTCGCCGGGATCGGCGGCACCGGGGCGCAGGCGTTCGATCACGCTGGCATAATTGCCCTGCGGCACAAAGCAGATATCCTGGCTATCGGGTTTATCGGCAACGATCAGCCCGAAATCTTCGGCCAGCATCCGCACATCCGGCTTTTCCAGACCGCCCAGGGGAAAGCGCAGAAAATCCAGCTGCTCGCGGGTGGTGGAAAACAGAAAATAGCTTTGATCCCGGCGCGCATCCACCGCCTTATAAAGGCGCCAGCCCCCCTCCCCGGGGAAAGACTGCACATAATGCCCGGTCGCCAGACAATCCGCCCCTAAATCCCGCGCTGTTTGCAAAAGATCGCGAAATTTAACCCGTTCATTGCAGCGCACGCAAGGGATCGGGGTTTCACCGCGCAGATAGCTATCGGCAAAATCATCCATCACAGCATCGGAAAAGCGGCTTTCATAATCCAGAACATAATGGGGGATGCCCAAGGATTCACAAACCCTGCGGGCATCGTGAATATCCTGCCCGGCACAACAGGCCCCCTTTTTCTGAACCGCCACCCCATGATCATAAAGCTGCAAGGTGATGCCGATCACCTCATAGCCCTGACGCGCCAGCAAGGCTGCGGTCACCGAGCTATCGACCCCGCCCGACATCGCCACAACCACACGGGTATCGGCTGGCGCCCGGTCAAACCCAAGGCCATTCAATGTTCCGGGCGACCAATGGGCGGCCTCGGCGATCAGCTTGTCTAATAATGTGCTCACGCGGCGCACTATAATCTTCTGCCGCAAAAATTCAATATCCGGCAAAAGCCGCCATCCGGGGGGTAGAGATTGCCTGACACCACCACAAAAACCATCCTTAATATCCTGATTACCATCTATAAATCCTTTATTTTCAATAAGATAAAGAAATTCATCAAATTGGCCCGATCATTGCATTGTTCTGTGCGACATAACAGCGAGCAAGCGCATCATGGCTTTTATAGATTTCAGCAGCACCACGCCCCCCCCGGCTTCGGACAAGGCTGGCCTTTCTGCCCTTACCGGGCAAAAGGCGGCCACAGGGCCAAACGCCACCGCTTTTAATAGGGCACAAGGCGGCGCATCGGGCTTTTTAGCGATGCTGGCCCAAAACCTTGCCCCCCAAAAGGCGGGCGCACCCATCATGGGCCTTGATCAGACGACAGCTCAAACCACGGCCCAAAATGCGGCCCAAAACGCTGCTCCACAAATAAATGATGGCGTGATCAAGGGCCTTGGCCAAAGTGCCACACCCAATATTCTGCAAAATCTGCCAGTCGATATTCGCCAAAATCTTATGAATGCGGCTGCCAAGGCAGACAATACCGCGCCCATGAGTTTGCCATCCTCTGCAACCCTTGCTGGCTTGATCGATCTTGAAACACCGGGCCTGATGACGGCCAGCGAAAAGGCGGCCCTCAACAGCGCCCTTGCCAGAATTACAACCGGCTCCGGCGCAGGGGCCGAGGATGCGACCACAGCCACTGGCAACAGCACGGGCGATCTTTCTGGCGCAATCCCCAATCCGGATTTGGCTGGCGAGGCCGAAGGATTGCCGGAACAGGGTGCAGATCAGGTCGCGGCCCCACAATCCGGGCCTGCGGCCCCATCCAAAACCCCATCTGAAATCATCGCCCAAGTCACCGCCGGCCCCGAATTGATCGGGGATGAGGGTGCCACAAGCCAAAGCGCGGCCTTTGCAGTTACGGATAGCGATCTCGCCCTCAATGAACAAACCCTCAATGAACAAGCCCTCAAGGATTTGGCGACACAGGATGGAACCGAGGCGCATGCTGCCAATGCAGTATCGGGATCAATCAATGGGGCAGAGCTTTTGGCTGCCAATCAGGATCAATCCATAAACCCCATCCCAGAGCTACAGGCGGAAGAGCTACAGGCGGACCCGCAGATCGATCAGGCCACCGCAAACTCAATCGCCGAAGCCCTGGATAGCAGCGCGGCCAAAAACCCCGCAGCATTAAGCCAGAATTTAATGGCCAGCACCGCCCCCACGGCCATTGCCCAAAGCCTGCAAGCCGAGATCACCCCCAATGATGATCTGCAACTCAATGGCAGCAATCGGCGGGCCGGACCGGGGCTGTTTTCCCGGATCGAAGGCGCCGCTGCGCTTCAGGCCAATGGCACTGCATCAACATCGGCCAATAGCATGACGGGCGCTTCTGCAAGCGGGGCGACCCCTGATGCCTTTTCGCCAAAATCCACAGGCCCCGGCAATGCGGCTGATTTTTCCGCCACGCTGAAACAGGCCGCAGAGCAGACTATTAGCCAGAATAATGGCCAAAATGCCAATCAGAATACCAGCCAGACTGCGGTGGCCCCGGGCAGTGGCCCGCTCAATCCGCTATCCAGTCTTGAAGCCCTTGCAGGCCAATTATCAGGCCAGATTTCGCTGCAAGGCAGCGGCCCTGTCGATCAATCAGGGCAAATTCAAACTCTGTCCCAGGATGCGGATAAGGGCAGCCTTCTCGCCCGGTCGCAATCCCAAAGCCCGGCCAATCAGGTGGGGATCGGCATTGCCCGCGCGGCAATGGATGGCCAATCGCGCTTCACCATCCGCATGGACCCCCCCGAATTGGGGCGGATCGAGGTGAAATTGGCCATGCAAAAGGATGGCAGCGTGCAGGCGATGATTTCAGCCGATAATCGCGATGCTTTTGATATGCTGCAACGCGATGCCAGATCACTGGAGCGCTTGCTTCAGGATGCCGGTTTGAAAACCGATTCAAACAGCCTCAATTTCTCGCTCAATCAGCAAGGCGGGCGCGATCCCGGATCGGCCTTTGCCCATCTGGCGCAGGATAGCGACCAACACTCCAGCCCTGATCAAACCAGTGATCAAGGCGCCGATCAGCCGGAAAATCCGGCGGATGATCTCTCCATGACGATGAAGCGGCTCGATCTCACCCTCAGCGACGGGCTCAATATCGTCGTTTGATCCAGTATTAAGGAATGAACCTATGGATATCGGAAGCATTACCGCGGGCTTATCTGGACAAGCGCAGAGAGCGACAACCGGACTGGTCCAGGATTTTAATACGTTCCTCACTCTCCTGACCACGCAATTGCAAAATCAGGACCCGCTGGAACCCACAGACAGCAATGAATTTACCCGTCAGCTCGTCTCCTTTGCGGGGGTGGAACAGCAGATCCAATCCAACCAGAATCTGGAAGATCTGGCGACCCTGACCGCCTTCAGCCAGAATGCTGCAGCGGTCAATTATCTGGGCAAAACCGTGACCATTGCCGGTGATACAATCAATCATGATGGTCAATCGGAGCTCAGCTTTGAATATTTACTTCCGGTTACAGCAGACTCTGCGGATGTGAAAATTCTCGATGCTCAGGGCAATGTTGTTTTCGAGCAGCCCGGACAAACCAATTTCGGCGTCCACCGGCTGAGCATCGATTCCTTTGATGGCGGGAATAATCCGGTGCCGCCGGGGCAATATACCCTGCGCATCGATGCCCGCAATGCCGAGAATAAACCCATCGATACACCCCTGTTCGTGCGGGCCCCGGTGAAAGAAGTGGAAACATCGGGGCTGACCCCCCTGCTCACCATTGGCGGCCAGAAAGTACCGCTGCATGAGGTATCGGCTGTTGGGCTTTAGATTTTACGGACTTCAGATTGCACTGAAACATAACTGAAAAATACAAGCGGCCGCGCCGCTTATGACAAGGAGAAGCATCATGGCTTTCGCAGCATTATCATCGGGCGTTTCAGGCTTAACGGCCTTTACCGAAGGCATTGGCATCATTTCCGATAATATCGTCAATGTGAATACCGTGGGCTATAAGGAAACCCGCAGCCGGTTTTCAACTCTGGTCACCGAAACCCAATCGGTTTCGCGCTTTTCGCCGGGCGGGGTGCAGTTGCGGGCGCAAACGCTGGTGAGCCAGCAGGGGCTTTTGACCTCTACCGCATCGCAAACCGATCTGGGGATCGATGGGTCGGGCTTTTTCGTGGTCCGCTCGGCTCCCAGCGCCATTTCTGCTGAAGGGAATATTCAATTCACCCGGGCGGGGAATTTCACCCCCGATGAAGCCGGTTTTCTGAAAAATACCGCCGGCAATTTCCTCCTCGGCTTTCCCATTGATGTTCAGGGCAATATTCCCACCAATATCGGCGATCTCAATACGTTGGAGCCGATCAATGTCAGCGGGCTGACCGGCACGGCAGAAGCCACATCGGTTGTCACCCTGCGCGCCAATCTGCAATCCTCGCTCACGGCCACCACCATAGGCGGTACCGGACCGGGCGGTGTTGTAGCGGCAGGCGATTTGACAGCGGATACGATCGAGCCGGATTTCGCGCAAACCATCACCGTGTTCGATAGCCAGGGTGCGGCCCAGGGGCTGACTTTGGCGGCGGTAAAAACCGGGACAAACGAATTCCGTTTTGAAATCTTCGCCCAGGATCCAGCAGCGATCAATGCGGGCAATGGTGGCCTTGTGCTCTCCGGTCTCATCACATTCGATGCGGATTCAGGCATCGAATCCTTTGCCAGAGATTTTCCGGCCCCCGCCGCAACTTTCCCCACAACGCCCGGAGCGGGACAGCGCATTTCACCAACAGCGGATCTCGCTTTTACGAGCGGCGCCTCCACCTCCACGGTCACCTTCAATTTTGGGCGATCGGGCGATAAGGATGGGATCACGCAGTTCGATAGTCTGTCCACCCTCATTTCATCGAATGTGAATGGGGCGGTTTTTGGCAATGTGATCGGCACCAATATCTCCAATGATGGGGTGGTCACGGCTTTGTTCGATAATGGCCTGTCGCGCGATGTGTTCCAATTGCCCATCGCCACCTTCCCCAATCCCGATGGGCTCACCCGCCTGCAGGGTAATGCCTTTGGGGTCTCGGATGACTCGGGGAATTTCTCGATCAAACTCCCCGGAACCGGCGGCGCTGGCACCGTTGCCCCCTCGTCCCTCGAGGCTTCGACTGTCGATCTGGCCAAAGAATTTGCCGATCTCATCGTGACCCAGCGCTCTTTTTCGGCCTCCACACGGATTATTTCGGCGGCAGATGAAATTCTCGAAGAACTGGTCCGCATCTAGAGATTTCAGCGCTTTTGCTTGTTATCATCATTCCAATTTTAAGGGCGAGAGGGGTTATCCTCTCGCCTTTTTCCGTGAAAACAAAGCTATCATTAATAAACTGGCAACCAAAATTGTCGCGCTGTTAACCGATCCCTTTAGCGCTTTTTTAAAAGACAGGGGGGTAGCCTTCCTTTCATCGCAACCAGACAGCTCAGGCTGCCGATGATGCTGGCCGATCATGGCCAAGACCATCAAAGGCGCGAAGGCTTTGAATATGGCGCAGACAAGGAATGAACGCGTGAGGCAAGTGATCGGACCAACAGGTGAAGCTTTGACCCTTGACGACCTTCCGCCCGTGAATACGAAACGCTGGGTCATTCGCCGCAAGGCCGAAGTGGTGGCAGCCGTGCGCGGCGGGCTCATCACTTTGGAAGATGCGTGCAAGCGCTATTCCCTCTCGGTTGAGGAATTTCTATCCTGGCAGCGGGCCATCGACCAAAATGGCCTGCCCGGCCTGCGGGTCACCCGGGTGCAGCATTATCGTGAAGAACCGGCGATGCACTGAAATCATCGCCCCTGCCCCCTTCTTTTGCGCCCTTATGTCATGGCGTCCCGGGCGATTTCCGGCCCCATAGCGCCCGGCCATCGAAATAATGCACCATCCCGCCTTCAACTGGGCAGAATCTGCCTATTATTAACCTCGCCTTTACCGTCTCCTTGCTAGCGTCTTTCCAGCAAGGGCGGCCTTTTTGGCCATCATGACTATAAAGCGGGGTAATCGTGAATCGCCTGATCCAGCTCCTGGCCAGCTTCGGTGCCGTCCGCCTTTTGGGCATGGGCGTTGTGGCCGCCGGTCTCATTGGTTTTTTCATGTTCATCTCTTTGCGCCTTTCAGCGCCGGATATGAGCCTGTTGTTCAGCAATCTGGAAATGTCGGAAAGCGGCCAGATCATTGAACAATTAAAGGCCCAGGGGGTTCCCTATCGGGTCACCGATGGCGGCAAAACCATTCTGGCCCCCGCCAATCAGATCAGCGAATTGCGGGTGCAGCTTGCTGCCGAAGGGCTGGGCGGGGCCATCATGGGCTATGAAATCTTTGATCAGGCCAATGGCTTGGGCACCACCAGCTTTGTTCAGAATATCAATCTGGTGCGCGCCATCGAAGGCGAACTGGCCCGCACGATCCGGGAAATCCGCGCCATCGAATCTGCCCGTGTGCATATCGTGATGCCCGAACGCGCGCTGTTTTCCCGCGAGCAACGCACCCCCACAGCGTCGATTGTTTTGCGAACGCGCCAAGGCCTTGGCCAAAATCAGGTGATGGCAATCCAATCCCTTGTTGCCGCTGCGGTCCCGGGTCTCAGCCCGGGCAATATCTCGATTGTTGATCAATCCGGCACTTTGCTGGCCAGCGGCGATGGGGCCATGGGATCGGGATTTGGCGGTGGATTGGATGATAAGCGCCGCCAAATGGAAGAACAATTGCGCAATCGCGTGGAAACTCTTCTCGAAGAAACGGTGGGCGTGGGTCGGGTTCGGGCGCAGGTGTCGGTGGAACTCGATATGAATGCCATGGTCACCAATGAAGAAATTTATGATCCTGAAAGTCAGGTGGCGCGATCCACCCGCAGCATCGAAGAAAACAGCAGCGATCGCGATGGCGCGCCCCAGAATGTCACGGTGGGCAATAATCTGCCCGCCGCCGAGGCAGGAGGCGGAGAAGGCGGCGGAGAAGGTGGATCGCTTTCGCAAAGCAACAAAACCGATGAAACGGTTAATTTTGAAATATCGCGCACGGTCCGCACCCTCACCCGGGATTCCGGTGAAGTCGAGCGGATTTCGGTCGCCGTGGTGGTGGATGGTACCTATGTGGATAATGCCGATGGCACCCGCATCTATCAGGAACGTGCCCCTGCCCAGATCGAACAACTCACAACTCTCGTCCGTTCGGCCATCGGCTATAATGCCAATCGCGGCGATATCGTTGAAGTGGTCAATCTGCCCTTCGTGCAGCAAGAGCCGGTCGGCACCGATGGGACCGCGGAATTTTCGCTTTATGGGCTGGGCAAGGATGATCTTTATGGCCTCCTCGAAATTCTGCTTTTGGGGATCGTCTCGCTTCTGGTGCTGCTGCTTGTGGTGCGGCCTTTGGTCAATCGTTTGATCCTCGCCATTCCCGATAGCGCCAATAATGCCGCCAATTATCTGGAGGCGGGCGAAGCGCGCATGGCTTTGGCAGGCCCCGATATTACCCCCGAAATGGAAGAGGCCGCCGCCAATGGCGACCCGGCGGCCATCGAAGCGATCAACCGCAGCCGCGCCCAGCAACAGGCCCTTCCGGCACCGAAAAGCCAGGAGGTGGATGTGAGCCAGGTGGATCATCGAATCAAAGAAGCCACGGTCAAGAAGGTGGGCAATATCGTTCGCGCGCATCCCGAAGAAGCCGCGGCGATCATCCGAAGCTGGCTTTATGCGGAATGAACCGAAGTCTGAGATTGTCATCTTGATGAGCAGGGAAAAGATCACCCCATGACCGAAAGCAAAGAACTCGCCAAAATGACCGGGCCTGAAAAGGCAGCCGCCTTCATGCTGGCGATTGGCGAAGAATTCGGCAAACCCATCTGGCAGCTTTTGAGCGACGAAGAAGTCCGCGAATTGTCGGTGGTGATGTCCAATCTGGGTCAGGTCTCGGCGCAGGCCGTGGAAACCCTGTTCACCGGCTTTTCTCAGGATGTGACCAGCGGCGGATCGCTCAATGGCTCGTTCGACAGTACCGAGCGGCTTTTGTCGAAAATTCTGCCCCAGGATCGCGTTAATACCATCATGGAAGAAATCCGTGGCCCTGCCGGGCGCACCATGTGGGATAAGCTGGGCAATGTGAATGAAATGGTGCTGGCCAGCTATTTGAAGAATGAATATCCGCAAACCGTGGCGGTGGTGCTCAATAAAATCAAGGCCGAACATGCCGCCCGGGTGCTTTCGGTGCTTCCGGAAGATTTTTCCATGGAAGTGGTCATGCGAATGCTGCGCATGGAAGCGGTGCAAAAGGATATTATCGACAAGGTGGAACAAACCCTGCGCATCGAATTCATGAACAATCTGGCCCGCACCAGCCGACGCGACAGCCATGAAACCATTGCCGAGATTTTCAATTATCTTGATCGCAATTCAGAAACCCGCTTCCTGACCGCTTTGGAAGACAGAAACCGCGAAAGCGCCGAACGCATCCGCGCCCTGATGTTCACCTTCGAGGATCTGGCCAAGCTCGATCCCGGCGGGGTGCAAACGCTTTTGCGCAATGTTGATAAAGGCCAGCTTGCCCTTGCCCTCAAAGGGGCATCCGATACCTTGCGCGATCTCTTTTTCTCGAACATGTCGGAACGGGCGGCGAAAATCCTGCGCGAAGATATGGAAGCCATGGGGCCGGTGCGCCTGCGCGATGTTGATGAAGCGCAGATGGCCATGGTGAATAAGGCAAAGGATCTGGCCGAAGAAGGCGAGATCATGCTGACCGACAGCAAGGGAGAAGACGAGCTGATTTATTGATGCCCCATCATCTGCCCGGACCCCATGCCTGATCGCATGGCCCGCACACGGCCCCGCAAAGCCCGCAAGACCCCCAATGAGGCGATATCGTGCCCATAAAATATAATTTCGATACCAGTTTTGGCGACAATCGGCAGGACAAGGTTCAAGAAGAGCTCGATGATCTGCGTCGGCAGATCGGTGAAGCGCGGGAAGCCGGGCGTCGGGAAGGCCATGCCGCCGGGCGGGCAGAGGCATTGCGGGAACTGGAACAAACGCTGGTTCAAACCTTGAACAAGCTGATTGCATCCTGCGCCGATCTGGCACGAGATCGGCAGGAATTGGAGCGGCAGCTTGAAGCCGATGCCGCAAACCTTGCCCATGCCATTGCCCGCACCTTGTCGCCGGCCCTGATGAAAAACCATCCGCTGGCCGAGATCGAAGCCCTTGTTGCCGATTGCCTTGATGGCGCCCGGCGTGAACCAAGGCTGGTGGTGCGGGTTCATGAAAGCCTGGCAGATCCCCTGGGCCAACGGCTCGATGCCCTGAAAATCAGCAATCATTTCGCCGGGCAGATCATCTTACTCGATGATCCCGCATTGGGGCCATTGGATTGCCGGGTGGAATGGCCCGATGGCGGGGCCGAGCGCGATCAGGCCGCCTTGCATAAACAGATCGAGGCGGCCGTTGGGCGCTTCATGGCCAAAGACGATCATCAATTTACAACCGACAGAAAAGCCCCGCAGGCACCATCCGGGGCACAAATTGGGCAGACTGAATAATGGCAGACACAGACAACGAAAATGACGGCAATGAAAAGGCATCCACCGGTGTTGATTATCAGGAATTGCAATCCGCTGGAGGCGCAGCCGCCGATGAAGATAGCGAACAGCGCACCGCCCATGATCTGGAGCCGGTCTTTGATGTTCCGGTGCGGGTGCAGGCCATTCTTGGCCGCGCCAATCTCGAGGTCAGTCAGCTTTTGAAGCTGGCCCCCGGCGCCGTGCTCGAACTCGATCGCAAAATCGGCGAGGCCATCGACATTTATGTGAATAACCGGCTCGTGGCTCGCGGCGAAGTGGTTCTGGTCGAAGATCATCTGGGGGTGACCATGACCGAAATCATCAAAACCGAAAGGGCATAGACCCCATGATCGCGCTGTTCGCCCTGTTTTCAGCTTTTGGCCTTTTGGCCGCTGCGGTGGCCCTTGGGGGCGCACCGGCGGCGTTCATCAATGGTGCGGGGATGCTCATCGTTGTTCTGGGCACTTTGGCGGTCACGGCGATCAGCTTTTCAGGCCGGGAACTGGCGGAAATGCCGCGCACTTTATGGCGCTTGCTGATCGAACCTCAGCGTGATCCGGCTTTGGCGGCGATCACCGTTTTAAAGCTGGCGGAACGGACGCGGAAAGATGGCCTGATCATTTTGAAAAAGCTGATGCCTTCGTTGGAAGACAGCCCGTTTCTGATGAATGCCTGTCAGTTGATTCTGGATGGTTCAAGCCCCGAAGAAGCCGAAAGCATCATGCAAAAGGAAAATCATGCAGCCGCCAATCGCTATCTGCGGGCCATCGAAATCCTGCGCCGGGCGGGCGAAGTGGCCCCGGCCATGGGGCTGATCGGCACGCTGATTGGTCTGGTTCAGATGCTGGGGTCTTTGGATGATCCTTCATCCATCGGCCCGGCCATGGCGGTGGCCCTGCTCACCACCCTTTATGGCGCCATTCTGGCCCATCTGGTGTTCATCCCGCTGGCCGCCAAGGCCGAGCGCATGGCATCGGATGAAGCCATTCTCAATACCGTTTATGCCATGGGGGCCGCATCGATGAGCCGCCAGGAAAATCCGCGCCGGCTTGAGATGCTCATCAATACGGTTTTACCGCCCACCAATAAAGTCATGTACTTCAAATGACCGATTATCGCCCCCTTGCACCACAAGGCATAGCGGGGACAGGAGACAGACCATGCGCTTGCTGATCATAGGAAAACTGGATGGCCAATTGGGCAATGCATCGGCGATTGCCGTGAAAAAAGGCGCGCGTGTCACCCATGCAACCGATCCGGATATGGCCCTTGATAGTCTCAGAAGCAAAGGAGCCGATCTTTTGATGGTGGATGTAGCGCTGGATATCAAAGCCATCGTCGAGCAATTGAGGACGGAGCATTTTTCCGTGCCCATCGTGGCCTGTGGGATCGGCACCGATGCCCGCACAGCGGCCCAGGCCATTCGCAATGGAGCCAAGGAATATATTCCCCTGCCCCCGGATGCGGAATTGATTGCCGCCGTTCTGGAAGCGGTGGCCGAAGAAGACGACACCTTCATCGTGCGCGACGAGGTCACCCGGCAGGTGGTGCGCCTTGCCGAACAGGTGGCACCTTCGGAAGCGAGCATCCTGATCACCGGGGAATCCGGCACGGGCAAAGAGGTTTTCGCCCGACTGGTGCATCGCAAGTCCAATCGCGCGAAACAGGCGTTCGTTTCGGTGAATTGCGCGGCGATCCCGGAAAATCTGCTGGAATCGGAATTGTTCGGTCATGAAAAAGGGGCCTTCACCGGGGCCGTGGCGCGCCGGATCGGCAAATTCGAGGAAGCCGATGGCGGTACTTTGCTGCTCGATGAAATCTCGGAAATGGATATCCGCCTGCAAGCCAAGCTTTTGCGGGCCATACAGGAGCGCGAAATCGATCGGGTGGGGGGGTCCCGTCCGGTCAAGATCAATATCCGCATCATCGCCACATCCAACCGCGATCTGGCCGAGGAGGTAAAAAAGGGCACCTTCCGCGAGGATCTTTTGTTCCGGTTGAATGTGGTCAATCTGCGGATTCCTGCCTTGCGCGAACGTCCGGCCGATATCGAGGCATTGGCCGATCATTTCGCCCATAAATATTCCGAGATGAATTCCATCCCCTTCCGCCCGCTTTCCGAAGGGGCGCGCGCGATTTTGCGGGCCCATCGATGGCAGGGCAATGTGCGTGAGCTGGAAAACACCCTCCATCGCGCTGTTTTGCTTTCCAGTGGATCAGACATCGGACCCGATGCCATTTCTCTGCCCGATGGCAGCCGCCCCCATGATCAAGGAAGCTCGCAAAGCGCGCAACCAGGCGACGCCTCCCCCGATGGCATGGCAGGCGGCGCGGCAAGTGGGGTGCCTTTGGTGGGCCGCACGGTGGCGGATGTGGAGCGCGATCTGATCATCGATACCTTGAAACATTGTTTGGGCAATCGCACCCATGCCGCCAATATCCTTGGCATTTCCATCCGCACCCTGCGCAACAAGCTCAATCAGTATCAATCCGAAGGGCTGCCGGTTCCGGCGCCCGGCGAAGGGGCAAGGGCATCCCTGTCATGAGCATGAAATGGGCAAGCCGCATCTTGCAGCACAGATCCATATCCCCTTTTGAAAACCTCCCATATGATCGGGGATCGCTGATCTTATGAGCGACACCACCACAAAATCCCCGGCCAAGGGAGCCGCCAGCGCCAGTGCCAGCCTCACCTCGCTTTTCGGGGCGGCGCGCGGCACCGATGTGGCCATGGCAGTGGGGGTGATGGGCATCATCCTGATGCTCATCCTGCCCATGCCCTCATGGCTTCTGGATTTTGCGCTGGCGGTTTCCATCACCTTTTCCGTGATGGTGCTGATGACCAGCCTATTCATCGAAAAACCCCTGCAATTATCATCCTTCCCTACCATTTTGCTGATCGCCACCATGTTGCGCTTATCGCTCAATCTGGCCTCCACCCGGCTCATTCTGGCCAATGGCCATGAAGGTACCGATGCGGCAGGGCAGGTCATTCAGGCCTTTGGCGAATTTCTGATGGGCGGCACGGTGATCATCGGGGTGATCGTTTTCGCCATTCTGATCATCGTCAATTTCGTGGTGATCACCAAAGGCTCGGGGCGGATCGCCGAAGTGGCCGCGCGCTTTTCCCTTGATGCCATGCCCGGCAAGCAGATGGCCATCGATGCCGATCTATCCGCCGGGCTGATCAATGAAACCGAAGCCAAGGCCCGGCGCAAAGAGCTGGAAGACGAAAGCGGCTTTTTCGGCTCCATGGATGGGGCGGCGAAATTCGTGCGCGGCGATGCCATTGCCGGTTTGCTGATCACCTTCATCAATGTCATTGGCGGGATGATCGTTGGCATTGCGATTAATGATCTCACCTTTATGGAAGCGGTCAATCGCTATACCGTGCTGACTGTGGGCGATGGCCTTGTCAGCCAGATTCCGGCGCTGATCGTTTCGGTCGCCGCCGGGATGCTGGTCACCAAAGCCAAAGCCGAAGGCTCGACCGATAAAGCCCTGACCGAGCAATTATCGGCCTATCCAAAAGCTTTGGGGATTTCCGCCGCTTTGCTGTTTCTTTTGGGGCTGATGCCCGGCCTGCCCTTTTTACCCTTTGCCATATTGGGCGGGGCTTTGGCCTATGCCACCTTCAGCATCGATCGCAAAACCCGGGTGAAAAAAGAAACCGACGACAGCGCGCGCGCCCAGGAAATCAAACAGGAAAAACCCAAGGAAGAGCCCATCACATCGGCGCTGGCGATCGATATGGTGCGGCTGGAACTGGGCTATGGCCTGTTGCAATTGATCAATGAGGATAGCGGCTATCGCCTGACCGATCAGATCAAGGCCCTGCGCCGACAATTGGCCAGCGAAATGGGCTTTGTCATGCCATCGGTGCGGATTTTGGATAATATGCAGCTTCCCACCAACAGCTATGCCATCCGCATCAAGGAAACCGAAGCGGCGCGCGGCGAAGTGCGCCCCGGCTTTTTGCTGGTGATGGACCCGCGCGGCGAACCGGTGAACCTGCCCGGAGAGAAAACCACCGAACCGGCTTTTGGCCTGCCCGCCACATGGATCGAGGAATCGATGCGCGAAGAGGCATCTTTCCGTGGCCATACGGTGGTCGATGCCGCAACCGTGGTCACCACCCATCTCACCGAAATCATCAAGGATAATACGCCCGATCTTTTATCCTATGCCGAAACCCAGAAGCTGCTTGATGATCTGCCCAAAGAACAGCAAAAGCTGGTCACAGATCTGGTGCCCAATCAGGTCAGCCTTTCCACCATCCAGCGGGTTTTGCAAAGCCTGTTGAGCGAACGCGTGTCGATCCGCGATCTGCCCACCATTCTGGAAGGCATCGCCGAAACCGCCGGGGGCACCCAGAATATCGTGCTGATCACCGAACATGTGCGCTCGCGCCTTGCTCGCCAGCTTTCCTCGACCCATAGCAGCGAAAACGGCTTCATCCCCCTGCTGAGCCTATCGCCGAAATGGGAGCAGGCCTTTGCCGAATCGCTGGTGGGCCAGGGTGAAGACCGGCAATTAGCGATGGCCCCAACCTTGCTGCAGAATTTCATGGGTGATCTGCGCGATGCCTATGATAAAATGGCCGCCCGAGGAGAATCCCCGGTTTTGATGACCAGCCCCGGCATCCGCCCCTATGTGCGATCGATCATCGAACGGGTGCGACCGGCCACCACGGTGATGTCGCAAAGCGAAATTCATCCAAAAGCCAAAATCCGGACATTGGGACAGGTATGATCGCCATGAAAGCTGGCCAAAAGCGCAAAGACAGGGGCAATCATGCGTCTTAAATCCTTCAGCGCCAAATCGATGAAAGAGGTGATGGCTCAGGTCCGCGAGGCTTTGGGGCCGGATGCGATCATTTTATCCGTGGAGCAGGGCAAGGCCGGAGCCGGCGTGCGGGTGACCGCGGCCAGTGACAATGAAGCCCTGCCCGAACAGCAGGCGCCCACTATCACCGCCCCGCCCCCCAGCCCCGCTACCGAAGATGAGCGCCGTGGTCCGGCTTTCGTTTCCCGGGATTTCGATCTCGCCGATCTGAAGGCAGCCATCAGCCATCATGGCCTGCCTTATGAACTGGCGGATCGGGTGATTTCGATGGCTCAGGCTTTCGATGCCGCAAGCCTTGCCGATGCCCTTGCCCATTCCTTTGAAAGCCTGATCGGTTTTTCCCCCCTTGGCCTTGCCTTGCCCCGCCCGGTGATGCTGGTGGGTCCGCCCGGTGCGGGGAAAACGGTTTCAGCGGCCAAGCTGGCGGCCGAAGCCCGGGTCAATGGCCATTCGATCCGGCTGATCACCACCGATACGGTGAAATCGGGCGGTGTGCATCAGCTTGAACATTATGCCCGATTGATGGATGTGGCGGTGATCACCGCGCAGGATGAAGCGGCGCTGGCAAAGGCCATCCACAAAGGCGCGCCGCCGGAACTGACCCTGATCGACAGTTGCGGCATCAATCCTTATTCCATGGATGAACTGGAACGCACAGTCAGGCTTTTGAAGGCCGCCGATGCCGAGCCGGTTCTGGTTCTGCCAGCGGGCCTTGATCCGGCGGAAAGCGCCGATATTGCTGAAATCTTTGCCCAGATGGGCACCCGGCGCTTCATTGCCACCCGGCTCGATGGTGCCCGCCGCTATGCCAGCCTGCTGTCTATTGCCCGGGGGGGGCATTTATCCCTTGCCGGTTTAAGCCGCAGCCCTTATGTCGCCGATCCTTTAGAAACCCCGGCACCGCTGATGCTGGCCCGGCTATTTGCCACCCTGCCCGCCGCCAAATCCCGTAATCGCACAAAAGAGCGGATATCTTGAGATGACGCCCACACCCAATTCAGAGCTTGAAAAGAAATTGATCACCATTGCATCCGGGAAAGGCGGCGTGGGCAAGACATGGCTTTCCACCACCCTTGCCCATATGCTGGCGCGCATGGGCCGCAGGGTTTTGTTATTCGATGGCGATCTGGGGCTTGCGAATGTGGATATTCAGCTTGGGCTCACCCCTCAGCGCGATATCGGCGATGTGATTTCAGGCAAATATTCCATCAAGGACGCCATCACCCGCTATGACGAAGAAGATTTCGGCGCGGGCTGTTTTGATGTGCTGGCGGGGAAATCAGGCTCGGGGGCTTTGGGCAGCCTCACCCGCGAAACGCTGGTCGCGATCCGATCCGGGCTGATCGAGGCGGCTGCCGATTATGATCATGTGATCCTTGATCTGGCTGCGGGCATCGATCCTTCGGTGACCACGCTGTCCCGGCACAAAGGGCGGATTTTCACGGTGATGAGCCCTGATCCCACTTCGCTCACCGATGCCTATGCCTTCATCAAGCTGACAGTGCAAAGAATGCCCGATGCCGATATCCGCATCGTCGTCAATCAGGCGGCCAACCGGCGCGAAGGCGAACGCACCTATGAAGCCATCCGCAAGGTGTGCCAAACCTTCCTGAAAACCAATCCACCGCTGGCCGCCGTGGTGCGCCAAGATAGCAAAGTGCGTGATGCCATCCGCCATCAGGTGCCCTTGCTGGTGCGCCACCCCCAATCAGAAGCCGCTGAAGGGATTGGCGATATCATCCGCCTGCTCACCGCCCCCGCGATGACATCCTGATCGCACGGGCGTAAAGACAACTCGGCAATTGTAAGCCGCATGGGCTTGGGCTATGGTCCGCGCGATTTCGCTGATAACACGCGCGCCTATCATCATCCGGGGTGATCCCTCAGCCTTTTCGCCCCGCCCCCTTTTCGCCCCGCCATTGGGCTGAGCAGGAGCCATCATGTCTCGTCGCAACAAAATCTACGAAGGCAAGGCCAAAATTTTATATGAAGGGCCGGAACCGGGCACTTTGATCCAGTATTTCAAGGATGATGCCACCGCATTCAATGCGCAAAAGCGCGCCACCCTACAGGGCAAGGGGGTGCTCAATAATTGTATTTCGGAACATGTGTTCACACAATTGAATGCCATCGGCATCCCCACCCATTTCATTCGCCGGATCAATATGCGCGAACAGCTCGTGCGCGGGGTGGAAATCATCCCGGTGGAATTTGTGGTGCGCAATGTGGCTGCCGGTTCGATCTGCAAAAGACTGGGGCTGGAAGAAGGCATGCCCCTGCCGCGCGGAATCGTTGAATATTATTATAAGGATGATGCGCTGGGCGATCCCATGGTAGGCGAAGAGCATATCACCGCCTTTGGCTGGGCGCAGGATTTCGAACTCGACGAAATCATCCATATGTGCCTAAGGGTGAATGATTTTCTATGCGGATTATTTGCCGCTATCGGGATCAGGCTGGTGGATTTCAAAATGGAATTTGGCCGCCTTTATACCGATGATCTGATGCAGATCATCCTGGCCGATGAAATCAGCCCCGATAATTGCCGCCTGTGGGATATGAAAACCAACGAAAAGCTGGATAAGGATCGGTTCCGCCGGGATATGGGCGGCGAAATCGAAGCTTATCAGGAAGTGGCGCGTCGTCTTGGTGTCTTGCCAAGCGCCGATATCAGGGATATTGCAGGCGGCGAAAACAGATCCGCACGAAAGGATTGATGCCGATGAAGGCGCGCATTCATATCACCTTGAAATCGGGGGTTCTCGATCCACAGGGCAAAGCCGTTCATCATGCTCTTGATCATCTTGGCTTTCAGGGGTTGAAGGATGTGCGGCAGGGCAAATATATCGAAATCGATCTCAATGAAACCGATCGTGCGAAAGCCATGGAACAGCTCGATGAGATGTGCAAAGCCCTGCTCGCCAATCTGGTGATCGAACGCTATAGCATTGATCTCGACTAGGGGTTTTGGCCATGAAAACTGCGGTGATCACCTTTCCCGGTTCTAATTGTGATCGTGATATGCGGGTCGCCATTGCTGCGGTCACCGGACAGCCCCCGCAGGCGGTCTGGCATGGGGAAACCAGCCTTCCCGATGTGGATTTCATTGCCCTGCCCGGCGGCTTTTCTTATGGCGATTATCTGCGCTGCGGGGCGATTGCCGCGCGATCCCCCATCATCCCCGCGCTGATTGCAGCCGCCCGGCGCGGCGTGCCCATTTTGGGGGTTTGCAATGGTTTTCAGATCCTCACCGAAATCGGCCTTTTGCCCGGTGCCCTGATGCGCAATGCCGGATTGAATTTCATCTGCCGCGATGTGCATGTGCGGGTTGAAACCAGCCAAAGCGCCTTTACCCAAACTTATGAAAAAGGGGCGGTGATCCGCCTGCCCGTGGCCCATCATGATGGCAATTATATCATCGCCCCCGATGATCTGGCCCTTTTGGAGGATCGAGATCGCATTGCCTTTCGCTATGCAAGTGCTGCAGGCGAGATCGACGCCCATCATGGGATCAATGGATCGGTGGGCAATATCGCCGGGATTTTGAATGAAGATCGCACGATTTTGGGGATGATGCCCCATCCCGAACGGATGATCGAACCCGCCCATGGCGGCACGGATGGCCGCCCGCTTTTTGAAAGCGTGCTCGGCGCGCTTGCCAATGCCTGACTTGGGCCTGATCTCGGCCTGACCTCGGCCTGACCTCGGCCTGACATGGGCCTAAGCCCTTATAGCAGATGATGAAAAAACCTCATGACGCATTCCACATCCCCCTCCAAGCACAATGATCAGCCGCCCATCACCCCTCAGATGATCAAGGATCATGGGCTGAATGCAGAAGAATATGAGCGGGTATTAAGGGCTTTGGGCCGCGCCCCCAATCTCACCGAATTGGGGATCTATTCGGTGATGTGGTCTGAGCATTGTTCTTATAAATCATCACGCCTGCATCTGAAAAAGCTGCCCACCAGCGCCCCTTGGGTGATTTGCGGACCGGGGGAAAATGCCGGTGTGGTGGATATTGGCGATGGGCAGGCGGCAATTTTCAAGATGGAAAGCCATAATCATCCCAGCTTCATCGAGCCTTATCAGGGCGCGGCCACCGGTGTTGGCGGCATTTTGCGCGATGTGTTCACCATGGGCGCGCGGCCTGTGGCCAATATGAATGCCTTGCGCTTTGGCGCCCCCGATCATCCCAAAACCCGGCATCTGCTGGCGGGTGTGGTGGCAGGCATCGGCGGCTATGGTAATTGCGTCGGCGTGCCCACAGTGGGGGGAGAAACCAATTTTCACCCCAGCTATAATGGCAATATTCTGGTCAATGCGATGACCGTGGGGGTGGCAGAGCAGGACAAAATCTTTTATTCCGCCGCGGCCGGTGTGGGCAATTCAGTGGTTTATGTGGGATCGAAAACCGGGCGCGATGGCATTCATGGGGCAACCATGGCTTCGGCTGAATTCAGCGAAGATACCGAAGAGAAGCGCCCCACCGTGCAGGTGGGCGATCCCTTTACCGAAAAGCTTCTGATCGAAGCCTGCCTTGAATTGATGGCCACCGATGCGATCATTGCCATTCAGGATATGGGGGCGGCGGGGCTGACCTCTTCATCAGTTGAGATGGCCTCGAAAGGCGGCGTTGGCTTTCGCCTTGATTTATCAAAGGTGCCTTGCCGTGAAAGCGGGATGACGCCTTATGAAATGATGCTGTCTGAGAGCCAGGAACGCATGTTGATGGTTTTGAAGCCCGGGCGCGAGGCCGAGGCCGAAGCCATTTTCCATAAATGGGAGCTGGATTTCGCGATCATCGGCACCATCACCGATACAGGCCGACTGACATTGGTTTTCGAGGGCGAAACCGTGGCCGATATTCCGGTGGACAGCCTGACCGAAGACGCCCCGATCTATGATCGCCCGCATGTGGAAACGGCCAAACGCGCCTCTTTAGCGGCTGATGAATGTGCCCCGCCCGCCGATTATGGCCAGGCCCTGCTCGCCTTGATGGGGGGGCCGCATGGCGCCTCGCGCCGTTGGATCTGGGAACAATATGATCATATGGTGATGGGCGATACGGTGCAGCGCCCCGGTGGCGATGCCGCCGTGGTGCGGGTGCATGGCACGAATAAGGCGCTGGCCATCACCACCGATTGCACCCCGCGCTATGTGGCGGCCGATCCCCGAATGGGGGCGTGTCAGGCCGTGGCCGAAGCCTTTCGCAATCTCAGCGCCGTGGGGGCAAAACCGTTGGCGATCACCGATTGTCTGAATTTCGGCAATCCCGAACGGCCGCAGATCATGGGCCAGATCGTGGGGGCCATCGAAGGCATGGCGAAAGCCTGCCGTGCCCTTGATATGCCTGTGGTGTCCGGTAATGTCTCTTTATATAACGAAACCAATGGCACGGGGATTCTCCCCACCCCTGCCGTGGGGGCCATCGGCCTGATCAATGATGCCAGCCATATCGCCACTCTGGCCTTGAAGCGGGCGGATGATCAGCTCATTTTGATCGGAGACACCAAAGGCCATCTGGGCGCGTCCCTTTATCTTTGGCAGTTTCACGGGCAAGAGATTGGCGCGCCGCCGCCGGTGGATCTGGGTGCCGAACGGCGCAATGGCGATTTCGTGCGCGGCCTGATCGAAAGTGGCCTGATCGATACGGCCCATGATCTGTCCGATGGTGGGCTGGCGGTGGCTTTATGCACCATGGCTTTGGCCGGCCATATTGGGGTTTCGGTCGATCTCAAGGCCTTGTCAGAGGTTGAACTGCCCCCTCATGCCGCTTTATTTGGCGAGGATCAGGGGCGCATGCTGCTGGCGGTTCCCGCCGATCTGGCAACCGATATTCTGGCACGCGCCAAAAAGTCGGGTGTTCCCGCCCGGATCATCGGCCAGTGTGGCGGGGAGCGGATCGCGCTTTCCGGGCTGTGCGATCTGCCCCTCGATGATCTGCGTACGGCCCATGAAGGCTGGATGCCCGATCTGATGGCCCAAAATCTGACAGTCGAAAGCTGAAGCGCATAATCGATCCTTGCCGCTGAAGCCTTTTGAAATAAACAGGACCGGTGCTTGAGCCAAAGCATCAGATGCCCTAGATTATCCCTCATAACATCTCGATGAAAAGGACCATGATCCAATGCCCATGTCCGCAAGCGATATTGAAAGCATGATCCGTGAAGCCCTGCCCGGGGCGCAGGTGGATATTGAAGATTTGCGTGGCGATGGCGATCATTATGCCGCCCATGTGGTTTATGATGGCTTTAAGGGGCTGCCACGGGTGAAGCAGCATCAGATGGTCTATAATGCCCTGCAGGGCCGCATGGGGGGAGAGCTGCACGCCCTTGCGCTCCAGACATCAGCCCCAAAAGACTGAAAATCACCAAAAGTACCGGCTCTGTGCAATTCAAAGCTGGACAATTTCAGTCTGATTTCTCATATGGGGTTCAGTGCCCCCACAATGGAGTATGAAGATGAGTGCAACGATAAACGACCGCATCGCTCAGGATGTGAAGGCTGATGATGTGGTGCTGTTCATGAAAGGCACACCGGTTTTTCCGCAATGCGGCTTTTCGTCAACCGTCGTCCAGATTTTGAGCCATATCGGCGTCCCGTTCAAAGCTTATGACGTGCTGTCGGATCCCGAATTGCGCGAAGGCATCAAGGCCTATTCCGAATGGCCCACCATCCCCCAGCTTTATGTGAAGGGGGAATTTGTTGGCGGCTGCGACATCATCCGCGAAATGTTTTCCAATGGTGAATTGGGCGAATTGCTCGAAGAACAAGGCATCAAGGCGCAAGCCTGATCGCCTTCAGTGTCTGCATCCAGGGTCTTGATCCTGATGAAATGATCAGCCTCGGCAGTTTTGCCGGGGCTTTTTTCTACCCTATCATGGCACAGTAAACCGCCTTCAGCCCTTCGCTCTCATAATATCAACTTGACATATAACTAATACGAATATATCAAAAATATATATACATCATCCCATCGGAGCCATCATCCATGATCTCAACTTTCTGGCGTACATCTTTTATCACCCCCGCCCTGCTCGGCAGCGCAATGGCCTTATCCGCCTGTTCGATCAATGTCGAGGATCGTTCGCCTTTGTATGACGGACCCATGGAAAGCACCAGACAGTCCGATCTTAAAGACGGTGAAACACGGATCACGATAAGTCGCCGCATGGGGGATCGGGATGCGGCCTTCGATAGCATGGTCGCCATGGCCAGCACTTTGCGCGCCGAAGGGTGCCGGATTGAAGAAACCCAAGGCTGGATGGCTTTAAAAGGTAGCGACAAGCGTGGCTTTCATGTGCGGGCGGTGTGCCCCGATGGATTTAGCCTTTCGCAGATCAGATCATGAAGGTGCTGGTTGCAATATCAGCGCAGCCGCATCTTTAAAGCAGGCCCAGCCTGGAAAAAACATCGGCCACATCATCGGCAAATTTCGATGATTTCGACAGGATCGGCACCTGATCGGGTAAGCCTTCGAGCTTTACATGTCCGCGCTTTTCACTGGTGAGAAGGGCAATGGGAATCCCTTTGGTGGACGGCATGGCCAGAAGGGCACAGGCAAAATCGATCCCGGTGAGTTCGGGCATGAAATTAGAGACGATCACCAGATCCGGGCGCATTTGCGCTGCCAGCGCCAGCGCATCCACTGTCGACCACACATTAACGATGCGATAACCGCATTCAGCCAGTTCGCGGGTCACGAAATTGGTGGCGGCCCCTTCGGTCATCACCAGCATTACTTCGATATCGCGCACTTCCACATCTTCAACATCGAAAGAGCCTTTGGCGGGCAAGCGGCGACAGAAGCGGGCGATTTCTTCCGGGCTGGCATTGAGTCGCCCATCAAGAGCTTCGCTGATGCGATCCACAAAAACCTGACAATCCGCCAGAACGCGCCCTTCGATCCCGCTGACATTGCCGAGATAATCCTCAAAGCGATGCGCCAGAACCTTGATCATATTGACACCAACACTGGCCGCCAGCCCCTTGATGGAATGGGCCTGTTGGCGCATAACCGCCACAGCCGTGGCTTTATCCAGCTTTTGATGGCTGACATCCGCCAGAATGCCGCTCATTTGGATCGAGCGATCCTCGATGGCATCGAGGGCTTCCTGGGCGGCTTCTTCAAGGCTGGGCAGATCGGATGTCATAATCTCTCTAAACTCCATGCTGGTGGGCTTTATCCATGAGTAAGGGCAAAGGGTCAAAAAACTTCTAACATTCTGGTACTTTTTAAATCCGTCACAGCGCTTGACAAATCCGGCACTGGCTCTATGTTTGCGCCTTCGATTCAGCCACAGGAAACATCCTGTTGGCGTCAACACCAAAAAGACGGTGGAGTTCCCGCGATGGCCAAGCCAAATGGCATTAAAATCAAGCTCGTGAGCAGCGCGGGCACCGGTTATTTTTATGTAACCAAGAAAAACCCACGGACCATGACCGAGAAGCTGACGCTTCGCAAATATGATCCCGTGGTGCGCAAGCATGTGGATTTCAAAGAAGCCAAAATCAAATAAGGCTTTCCTTGATTTTATAAAATTGCCGGATTCGCTGGGCTCATCCCCCGCGTTTCCGGCTTTTTTTATGGCGCATTGCCGCAAAGCAAAGCGGATGCGCGCTAAGGGCCTCAGGGGACTTGAACGAACATTCGCTCTGAGCAGCGAAAATGGTGGATTTCGAGAACCGGAACGGAATGTACATCGGCGTACATGAGAACCGGAAGCGCAGAAATCCACCATTTGCAGCAAAGCAGAGTAGAATGTGCGCTAAGGGCCTCAGGCGGCGCTGGCAATCACCACCCTGTTCCGCCCTTCATGCTTTGCCTGATAAAGCGCCGCATCGGCTCGTTCCAAAAGGTCGGCCGTGCTATTGATGCTGGCATCCACAAAAGCCAGACCAAGGCTGACCGTGATATTCACTTCCTTGCCGCCACTGATGATGAAGGGTTCATCGCTGATGGTTTGACGCAAGCGATCGGCGATCACCCCGGCATCATTGGGCAAGGTATCGGGCATGATGACCACGAATTCCTCGCCACCAAAGCGCGCAGCCAGATCCACTCCCCGAATATTGCGTGCGATCCGGCGGGCAAATTGATGCAAAATCTCGTCCCCCGCGGCATGGCCATAGGTATCATTCACCGGCTTGAAATGATCGATATCAAGCATGACGAGGGAAAGGGTTTTTTTGGTTTTTTTGGATTGCCGCAGCAGGGTTTCCAGATGGCTGTTCATATAATGGCGATTATAAAGCCCGGTGACCGCATCGGTGGTGGCCAATTGCATCGAAAGATGGAAATTTTCCCATAGGCGATCCGAATAGCGCTTGCGCCGTACCTGTGTGCGGGCCCGTGCCATCAATTCAAGGCGCTCAACCGGAGGGATGAGATAATCATTGACGCCCATCTCAAGTGCCCGCACCAATTGCCGCGACCCCTGTTCGCTATCATCCACAACGACCAGAATTGGCACATTGCGGGTTTCTTCATAAGATCTCAGCTTGGAACAAACCCACAAGCCATCGGTTTCGCGCATGGATAAAGAGACGATCACCAGATCGTAATTTTTCTCACGTGCCCGATCCGCCACATTTTCACCGCCTGTGGAATGGGTGACGCTGGCCATTTCAGACAGCATATGGCCCACCCTTGCAGCCACCTTTTCATTATCATCCACATAAAGAATCGATGTATTGGATGGCTGAAACGTCTCCCGCTCTTCTTCGTCCTTAACCCAGCCCAGAACGGCGCCGGTATTCTCGCGGTTTTTCAATTCATCCATCATCACCTTCAGGCGCACCAGCGATTTCACCCGCGCAAAAAGAGCGATATCATCCACCGGCTTGGTCAGAAAATCCTCTGCCCCCGCTTCAAGGCCTGCGACCTTGTCGCTCATCTGATCCAAGGCGGTCACCATGATCACAGGAATGTGATTGGTTTTGGGATCGCTTTTGATATGGCGACACACCTCAAAGCCATTCATGCCCGGCATCATCACATCAAGCAAAACGATATCGGGCTGCTCGCGCTGAACGATTTCCAGGGCATCGGGGCCGGATGTGGCGCACAAAACATCGAAATATTCGCTGGCAAGCTTGGCTTCCAGAAGCTTTACATTGGGAAGAACATCATCAACGACCAGCACGCGGGCTGTCATGTATTATCACCTGCAAACTGTTTGATCGTTTCCAGAAACTGGCCCACCGAAATGGGTTTGGCAATATAAGCCTCGCAACCGCCTTCCCTGATTTTTTCCTCATCACCCTTCATGGCAAAAGCCGTCACGGCAATCACCGGAATCAAGCGAAGATCTTCATCTTCCTTGATCCATTTGGTGACTTCAAGGCCTGAGACCTCGGGCAATTGGATATCCATCAAAATCAGATCCGGGCGATGATCCCGGGCCAGTTCCAAAGCCGCCATGCCATCCCTAGTTTGGATGGTTTCATAATCATGTGCTTCCAAAAGATCGCAAAAGAGCTTCATATTAAGCTCATTATCTTCGACCACGAGAATTTTCTTCGCCATTGGAATCCGATCAGTTATCTATGCTGAGATAAACTATAGCTACAAAAGATCTTAAAATTCGATGATGCACCAGAGCGCGACACATCAGATCGCCGTGAAACTGATTATAACCCTAACTTTTCAATCCTAAAGAAAGGTTTATTTCAATTCAGATAAAATCCCACATAAAAAATCGCAAGCCCGGTGCCGATCAGGCGCCTTCTCATGAATTTTTCATGGCGGTGGCTTTGCAGGCTTTGGCTTTCATCCTTGCCGATGAAACCCTGCGCGTTCGATTTCTGGATTTGAGCGGAATCACCGCCGATCAGATCCGTGATCGGGTCGAGGACCCTGATTTTCTCTGTGCTGTCCTTGATTTTCTGATGGCCAATGAAAGGGACCTTCTGGCCTTCACCCAGGAAACCGGGATCGATGCCACCGCACCGGGATTGGCCCGCCACGGCCTTCATGGCCCCGATTTCGACTGAAACCCTATAAATTTTTCGTAAGCGCGCAAGATTGTGCGTGTACACCGCGCTTTTGTCGCATTATCTGAACCTGTTCACGCGCTCGGGACTTTGCCACCCGCCTGCAATAGGCTATGAGACGATCATGTCTAAACAATCTCTCCATCATGAAAACGGCCCGCTTTTGCCCGAAAGTCTGGGTTTGATCGAAGGCTTGGCCCTCGACCCGGCACTGCCGCTGATTTTATGCGATGCCGATGAGGTGCTTTTGCAATTCGCCCTGCCTTTTGAAGGCTGGCTTCAAGAGCGCGGCTATGCTCTTGATTTCAAAAGCTTCGCCCTGTTTGGCAATATCCGCCGGCATGATGATCAAAGCCTTGTCGAAGGCGATCAGATCCATGCCCTTGTGGATCAGTTTTTGCAGCATGTGGTGGATCACAGCAAGGCCGTGGATGGGGCGATTGATGCCGTTCGCCATCTGCAAAAGAGGGCGCAGATGGTGATTGTCAGCAATATCCCCCATATTTTGCGCCTGCGCCGGGAACAGGCTTTGGCAAAAATCGGCATGGCTTTGCCGGTGCTCTCCAATCATGGCCCCAAAGGGCCGATGGTGGCCCATATTCTGCGCACCCATCAGGCGCCGGCCATCTTTCTCGATGATCTGCCCCAACAGCATGCATCGGTGGCCGAACACGCAGATCATGTGCATCGCATTCATTTCGTGGCTGATCAGCGGCTTGCCGGATTGATCGGTCCGGCCCCCGATAGCCATCACCGGATCGATCGCTGGCCTCTTTGCGTTGATCATATCGAAACCCATCTCACAGCAAACGGATTCTGAAACCCATGACCATGCATATCGGCATCGACCTTGGCGGCACCAAAATTGAAATCGCGGCGCTTTCCCATGATGGCGAAGAGCTGCTTCGCACCCGGCGTCCGGCCCCTTCGAAAAACTATGAAGAAACGGTGCGGGCCATCGTTGATCTGATCGGTGAAGTGCAGCACACGCTGGGTCGTCCGGGAACCGTGGGCATTGGCACGCCGGGGGCGGTTTCGCGCAAAACCGGGCTGATCAAGAATGCCTATGCCACCGCCTTGAATGACAAACCCTTTAAAAGCGATCTGGAAACCGCACTGGGCCGCCCGATCAAAATTGCCAATGATGGCAATTGCTTTGCCTTATCCGAAGCCATCGATGGTGCGGGCAAGGGGGCGGAAATCGTGTTCGGGGTGATTGTGGGCACGGGCTGCGGCGGCGGGCTGGTGATCGATCAGCATGTGATCGAAGGGGCGAACAGCATTGCCGCCGAATGGGGGCATAATCCCCTGCCCTCTCCCGATGAGCATGAATTGCAGGGCTTTTCCTATTATCAGGGCGGCGAAAACAATATCGAAGCCTATCTGTGTGGCGCGGGTTTGGTCCATGATCATCTTCGCAGCACCGGGGAAAGTCTCACCGCGCCGGAAATCGCCGCCGCCGATACGCCGCAAAAGGAACAGACCATGCAGCGCTATGAACGGCGCATGGCCAAAGCCTTGGGCTCCTTGATCAATATCATTGATCCCCATGTCATTGTTCTGGGCGGCGGACTTTCAAATATCGATCGCCTTTATGAAAATGTGCCCAAATATTGGGGCGAATATATCTTTTCCGATCGTGTGGAAACCCAATTCAAACGCAATGTGCATGGCGATAGCTCTGGCGTGCGCGGGGCCGCATGGCTTTGGGTTGATCACTGAACCGGCCCAAAAACCGGCAAGCATCGCCGCGCACCCGGCAAATCTTTCCAGAATAACTTTGATCTGACAGGCAAAAGCCCGCTTTAGCTTGATTTTTCCAGCTGGCATGGTTTGTGCTTATATCTTTCCATCAGGTCGAGAGAAACCGATCAGAGGAATGATTTTATGAGCCAGGCCCTTTTCGCTGACACTGCTTTTGAAACCCAGTCCATGCCTTTGCCACAGGCCTTGAGCCTGCGCGCCAAGGATCCGATCCGATCCGCCCGCAAGCGCTTGATGGCCGCAGAAAAAGCCCCCAAAGCGGCGCCATCCGAAAGCCATCAAGGCAGCGCACCGGATATCGGCCTTATCTCGGATTTTCTGAACTATGCAGCGGCGGCGGAACAAACCATTGCCGAGCAGCAGGCCCGTATCGCCCAGCTTCTGACCCTGTCGCTGACCGATGAAATGACCGGGCTTGCCAATCGCCGGGGCTTTGAAGACGCCATGGGCCGTGCTTTATCGCGCGCGCATCGCTATGAAGAAGAAGGGGTTTTGGGGCTGTTTGATCTTGATGGATTCAAAGAGACCAATGATCGCTTTGGCCATCAGGCCGGCGATGAAATCCTCAAAATCGTTGGCCAAACCCTTGCCAATAGCGTGCGCAGCATTGATTGTGCCGCGCGCCTTGGGGGGGATGAATTTGCGGTTATCCTGATGCCCTGCAAACATCATGGCGGACGGGAAGCCCTTCACCGCCTGCAAGCGACCATTGCTCGCAAAAGCGTTTTTTATCAGGGGCAAAATCTGCGGGTCAAAGCCAGCCTTGGCATCAGTGCGATCAAAAAATCCACCGATCTGCACAGCCTGCTTTTCGAGGCGGACCGGGCGATGTATCAAAACAAACGCGCCCGCAGATAAACGCTTTTTCCCATCATCAAGGCTGGAAGCATCAAGCAATGCCTGCTAATCACAGAGCGAGATAAATCCATTTGATGGGAGCCATAAGATGACTGTGGATGCGCGCTTGATTGAACTGGGCATCACCCTGCCCGCCCCGGCCAAAGCTTTGGCAAATTATGTTCCCTTCGTCAAAAGCGGCCATCTGATCAGCATTTCCGGCCAGCTTCCCATCAATGCGGATGGCCTGAGGACAGGCAAGGTGGGGGCCGATCTCAGCACCGAAGAAGCGGCCATCGCCGCCCGCCTGTGCGCCATCAATATCATCGCCCAAATAAAAGCCGCCTGTGATGGCGATCTGGAGCGCGTGCAAAGAATCGTCAAGCTGGGCGGCTTCGTGAATTGCATCGATGGTTTTGAACAGCAGCCACAGGTGGTGAATGGCGCTTCCGATCTGATGGTTGAAGTTTTTGGTGATAAAGGCCGCCATTCCCGCTCGGCCGTGGGCGTTAATGCCCTTCCGCTCAATGCGCCGGTGGAAATCGATGCGCTGGTGGAAATCGCCTGATCACCGACGATGAGCACGCCCCCGGCCATCGTTCAGATCCATGGCGGTATCGGCGATTTCGATGCCGCCCAATGGGATGCCATGAGCCAGGGCCATCCCTTCATCCGCCATGCCTTTTTAAAGGCTTTGGAGGATAGTGGCTGCATCAGCGCCCAAAAAGGCTGGCTGCCCCGCCATCTGGGGCTTTATCAGCAGCTTGATGGCGGTGGAGAGAACCAGCTCTTGGGGGCCGCCCCATGCTATCTGAAAGGCCATTCCTATGGCGAATATGTGTTCGATCATGCCTGGGCCGATGCCTATGAACGCGCCGGCGGCCGCTATTACCCGAAATTGCAGATCGCCAGCCCCTTCACCCCGGTCACCGGGCCACGGCTTCTGGTATCGCGGCATTGTGACAAGGATGCAGCCAAGCAAAGCCTTTTGAAGGGACTCTCCAGCCTGTGCGATCAACAGGGGCTTTCCAGCGCGCATCTAACCTTTCTGGAACCCGATGATGCACGGATCGCGCAGGATATGGGTTATCTGATGCGCAGTGATCAGCAATTTCACTGGCACAATGATGGCTATGATCATTTCGATGATTTTCTGGCCGCCCTTTCTTCGAGAAAACGCAAGCAGATCAAAAAAGAGCGCCGGGAGGCTGTGGCCCATGGGATCTCCATCAAATGGATCGCGGGGCCCGATATCCGCGAAAGCGATTGGGATGCCTTTTATACCTTTTATCGCGATACCAGCAGCCGCAAATGGGGAACGCCCTATCTCAACCGGGATTTCTTTTCTTTGATCGGTGCCAGCATGGCCGATCAGATTTTGCTGTTTTTGTGCGAAAATAATGGCCGCCCGATAGCCGGTGCCCTTAATTTTTGCGGACCCGATACCCTTTATGGCCGTTATTGGGGGTGCATCGAAGATCATCCCTGCCTGCATTTTGAAACCTGTTATTATCAGGCCATTGACTATGCCATTGCCCATCGCCTGAAAAAGGTAGAGGCGGGCGCCCAAGGCCCGCACAAGCTGGCGCGGGGCTATGCTCCGGTCAAAACATGGTCGGCACATCATATCGCTGATGCCGGTTTTCGCGAGGCGGTGCGTCGCTATCTTGATGTGGAACGCCAGGATGTGGAAGCGACCGTCGATCTTTTAACGACTCACCTGCCCTTCAAGCACCAAAGCGGCTGAGGTGATCGCCACGTCATTCACCCCTTTTCGATGCGCCCTCATTGTTCGGCTTGCGAGGTCATCCGGGTGATCGAAACGCCGAGGCGATCCCCCACCATCATGATTTCGCCGCGTGCAATCAATTCACCATTGGCATAGATCCAGCATTCATCTTCATGCTTGGCATCCAGATCGATCACCGCTCCCCGGCCCATTTTCAATAATTGCCGAACAGGCATATCGGCCCGCCCTAAAACCACGGAAATATCAACGACAACACGCTTGATCGCACTCATGAAACGGCACTCCAATCTTTCGCTGCAGCCTTGCAGATCATGGTTGCCATATGGTTAAGGCCCCAAACTCCTCACACCCGATCCCTGATGCCCTATCCCTAATGCCCGATCGCGCATCATCTTGCCAAAAGGGGTTTTATGATCTTATCTGCGCTGATGGAAACAACCAAGAGCCTTGTCATCAGTCCGGATGACCGCTGGGTGCGCTCGGATAATCTGGTGGATTATCCCGATGCCCTCGCCTTTATGGAGGCCCGCGCCAACGCTATTCGCGATGGCCAGGCCCAGGATCTGGTGTGGCTGCTTGAACATCCGCCCCTTTATACTGCGGGCACCAGCGCCCGGCGCGATGATCTTTTATTGCCGGATCGCTTCCCGGTTTATGTGGCCGGGCGCGGCGGACAATATACCTATCATGGCCCCGGCCAACGGATTGCCTATGTAATGATGGATCTGACACAGCGCGGGCGCGATCTGCGGCGCTATGTGGCCGATCTGGAAGGCTGGATCATCGCCGCTCTAGCTGAATTCGGGGTGCATGGCGAAATCCGCGAGGGCCGCGTGGGGGTGTGGGTGGATCGAGGCGATGGCCGCGAAGACAAAATCGCCGCCATCGGGGTGCGGGTGCGGCGCTGGGTCAGCTTTCACGGGCTTTCCATCAATGTGGCGCCTGATCTCTCGCATTTTGGCGGGATCGTGCCCTGCGGGATCGCGGGTGGCAGCAGCGGCCTTGGGGTCACATCCCTGCAGGATCTGGGCATTTCTGCCAGCATGGCGGATATGGATGCGGCCCTCAAAGCCACATTTCCGCGTATATTTGGCCTGTCTCATCCATAGATCGCTCCATTCTCAGCCGATTTTTTGATGCTGTGCTTGCAAATCGGAGCAATCCCCTTCACATTATGAACCAAGTTCCTGGGGGAGCTCTTGCAAGAGAGTTGAGAGGCCGTTTGAGCGGCGACCCTTTGAACCTGATCAGGGTAAAGCCTGCGAAGGGAAAGGACGCATGATGCAAGCGGCGGGATTAATTCCGCCCAAAACCCGCATCCCTTGCCCCCATGCCTGCCCTGTCCTTTATTTTTCAGGAGAGCGCACCATGCCCGACGAACAAGCCCCCATCAGCGTCACCACCGGCCCTTTGCCGGCATCGAAACGCATTTATATCGCCGGGGAACAGCACCCGGATATCCGCGTTCCTTTGCGCCAGATCGATCTGCATCCCAGCGCCAAGGAACCGCCGGTGGTGGTTTATGATACCTCGGGGCCCTTTACCGATCCCGCCCAATATGTCGATATCGAAAGCGGTGTGCCGCGCCTGCGCGATCCCTGGATCAGGGCGCGCGGCGATGTCGAAGATTATGAAGGCCGGGCGGTTCGCCCCGAAGACAATGGCAATGTCTCCGAGCGCCATCTGGCCCGCGAATTTCCCAAAAAGCACAGCCCGCTCAGGGCAAAACAGGGCCGGAAACCCACCCAGCTTGAATATGCCCGGGCGGGGATCATCACGCCGGAAATGGAATTCATCGCCATTCGTGAAAATCTGGGCAGGCCAGCGGGCGACGCTTCGATCAATCGCGATGGCGGCGAAGGCTTTGGCGCGATCATCCCCGATCATATCACCGCTGAATTCGTTCGCTCCGAAGTCGCCGCAGGCCGCGCCATCATTCCGGCCAATATCAATCACCCCGAAGCCGAGCCGATGATCATCGGGCGAAATTTTCTGGTGAAGATCAATGCCAATATCGGCAATTCGGCGGTCACATCCTCGATCGCCCAAGAGGTCGATAAAATGGTCTGGGCCATTCGCTGGGGGGCCGATACGATCATGGATCTGTCCACCGGCCGCAATATCCACAATACCAGGGAATGGATCATCCGAAATGCCCCGGTGCCGGTGGGCACCGTGCCCATTTATCAGGCGCTTGAAAAGGTGGATGGCGTTGCGGAAAATCTGACATGGGAGGTGTTCCGCGATACCCTGATCGAACAGGCGGAACAGGGTGTGGATTATTTCACCATTCATGCCGGTGTGCGCCTGCCCTATATCCCCCTCACGGCAAAGCGGGTGACCGGGATCGTTTCGCGCGGTGGATCGATCATGGCGAAATGGTGCCTCGCCCATCATAAGGAAAGCTTCCTTTACGAGCATTTCGAAGAAATTTGCGAGATCATGGCGGCCTATGATGTCTCCTTCAGCTTGGGCGATGGCCTGCGCCCCGGCTCGATTGCCGATGCCAATGATGCCGCTCAATTTGCTGAACTCAAAACACTGGGTGAATTGACGAAAGTGGCATGGAAGCATGGCTGTCAGGTGATGGTGGAAGGCCCCGGCCATGTGCCGATGCACAAAATCCGCGAAAATATGACCAAGCAGCTTGAAGCCTGCCATGAAGCGCCCTTCTATACCCTTGGGCCGCTGACCACCGATATCGCGCCGGGCTATGATCATATCACGAGCGGTATAGGGGCGGCGATGATCGGCTGGTTCGGCACGGCCATGCTTTGTTATGTGACGCCGAAAGAACATCTGGGCCTGCCCGATCGCAATGATGTGAAAGAAGGGGTGATCACATACAAAATTGCCGCCCATGCCGCCGATCTGGCAAAAGGCCATCCCACCGCCCGCGCCCGGGATGATGCGCTCTCACGGGCCCGCTTTGAATTTCGCTGGGAAGATCAGTTCAATCTCTCCCTCGATCCTGATCGGGCGCGCGAATTTCATGATCAAACCCTGCCGAAAGAAGCCCATAAAACAGCGCATTTCTGCTCCATGTGCGGGCCGAAATTCTGTTCCATGGCAATTTCTCAGGAAATCCGCGATTTTGCCAAGCTGCAAAATGATAGCGGCGAAAGCATCAGCGATGCCCATGCCGGAATGCAGGAAAAGGCAGCGGAATTCCGTGAAAAAGGCTCCGAGATTTATCTGGAAGCCAATAAAGAGGGATAAAGGCCGCCGCTTCACCCCCCGGCTTGACCCCCGGGGGGCTACTCGACAAGGGCTTAATAATCGCTTTCTTTCCCTCGTTCTAATAGTCCACACGACATAAAAATCGCAGGGGGATTGCGCATCTGGCCCGGCCAAGGCTATAGAGGCCCAAAGGCTATCCCTGATTTTCGTTCGGAGACCAAAAGATGAGCAAGGCACGGATCTATCGTCCCTCGAAATCGGCCATGACATCGGGGCAGCGCAATACGCAGCAATGGGTTTTGGAATTTGAATCCAAAAGCCCGCGTTTCGTTGAACCTTTAATGGGATGGACCGGGTCGAAAGATACCAAAAGGCAGGTGAAATTGCGCTTTGGAACGCAAGAAGAAGCCCTCGCCTATGCCAAAAAATACAAAATCGATGCGCAGATCCTGCCCGAACAAAGCCGCAAACGGATCATCAAACCCTATGCGGATAATTTCAAATAGGATCGTAATACGATAAAGATGCCCCAGGGCCCCGTAGCTCAATTGGATAGAGCACCTGCCTTCTAAGCAGGATGTTGCAGGTTCGAGTCCTGCCGGGGTCGCCAGTTTCCCTGATCGTTTTCCGGACTATCTTCGCCCGCGGCCGCGCCAGCCGAGAACTCCCGTAAAAACCGCCAGGACAAGTGCGACGACAAGAATGATCACCGCAAAATCTGCGGAGAGATTGGCGATGCCGCCAAAGCCGAAAAGCGCGGCGACAAGTGCGAGAAGCAGGAAGAAAATCGCCCAACCAAACATTTTCATGTTCCTTGTTCCAGAGGTTATTGAATGCGCTTTGAAATCAGGCCATAGGCTAAAAGCTTAGCCTGCCCCCTCCTGGATTCCGTCGCCTACGGATTCGATGTCCTCACCCGCCCCCTCGATGGTATTGCATGCGGTCAAACTGAGCCCGCCCATCACCGCCAGCATGGCAAGCATTCCCAAGCGGCGCATTGTCTCGATATTGGTCATTCCAGCATCCCTATTTTATATCTGTGCTGGATATACGTTCTTGATATGTAATTTGTTCGCATCGAAAGTAATTTAGGCATGGTAATCCCCCCTGTGATTAAGGGGGTTTAAAAGTAGAATTTTCTCGGCACTATGCATGAGGAGATTTTGAATGAAGACCAGCCGATACAGTGAAGCGCAGATTCTTTCGATTTTGCGTCAGGCGGAAGGCGGCGTGCCGGTGGCGCAGTTGTGCCGTGAGCATGGCATGAGCGATGCCTCTTTTTACAAATGGCGAGCGAAATATGGGGGCATGGATGCGTCCATGATCAGCCAGATGAAGGCGCTGGAGGACGAGAACCGGCGTCTGAAGCGGATGTATGCGGACCTGAGCATGCAGAACGATCTGATCAAGGAAGCCCTTGGAAAAAAGTAGATCGGCCATCTCAACGCCGCGAGATGGCCGAAACGGCGGTGGCTCGACGGGGTTTCAGCATTGCGCTGGCCGTGCCGGATGCGCCCAATGTGACCTGGTCCATGGACTTCATGGCGGATCGCCTTGGCGATGGCCGTTCATTCCGGCTTTTGACCGTGCTTGATGACTTCAACCGCGAGGGGCTGGGGATCGAGGTTGACTTCTCGCTGCCCGCCGAACGCGTTATCCGCAGTTTGAACCGCATCATTGAATGGCGGGGAAAGCCCCGGACGATCAGAGTCGATAACGGCCCGGAATATATCAGTGAGACGCTGCTGATATGGGCTGAAAAACAGGGCATTGCCATCCAGCACACCCAACCCGGACAGCCGCAACAGAACGCATATGTCGAGCGCTATAACCGCACGGTCAGACATGAATGGCTGGACCAATATATCATCGAAAGCATCAAGGAGGCTCAGGATCAAGCCACACAATGGCTCTGGACTTATAACAACGCCCGCCCCAACATGGGCATCGGTGGTATCACACCAGCAATGAAACTGAATATGGCTGCGTGAATTCTATGAAGAACCCCCATTAAAAATGGGGGGATTACCTATGGCTATCGCAAGCTCCGTGACGATCTGTGCGATCAGGGCGAACACTGCTGCGAAAACCGCGTGGCACGTCTGG
>NZ_JARKVQ010000013.1:0-88596 GCF_029946565.1 Iodidimonas sp. MBR-22 | reverse complement strand
AACTGCGCATAGCCCACCGGAAAACACGAACCAAATGGTGCTGCAATGGCAGTGAATTTAAACCGGACAGCAGTGGGGCTGATCCGGCATCAACAATGGCAGGGCGCAATGGGCGTAAAAGCTGACGCGATGATCAACACAGGCGAACCGCCGCGCCTCCATATTCGGATTATCTTCGGGCCCAATGCCATGATTGGGCCCGGCAAGGCCGCATTGCTCTATCAGATTATGCAAAAAGGCTCGATTTCAGCCGCCGGGCGGGCCATGGGCATGAGCTATAAACGAGCCTGGATGCTGATCGAAAACCTGAATGCCATGTTCCGCGAGCCTCTCGTGGAAAGCAATCGGGGCGGACCGGGGGGTGGGGGTGCCCTGCTCACCCCGATTGGCAAAGAGGTTTTGCGCCTTTATCGCCAATTACAAAATGATGCCGCCCAAAGCAGCGCGCCCAGCCTTGAAGCTCTGTCCCTCCTGCTGAAAGATCGAAACATCCCGGAATAAAGCTTCGGCAAGCGGCCATGTCATGTGTTATGTTTGCTCAAACATAACCAGAGATTTTTAACCGATGCCGAATTCCCGCAGCTTCCGCCGTTATTATTTCCGGCCCTTGTTCATGGCCGCTGTGCTCCGGCTGATCACGCTTGCAGCTCTATCCTTGACACCTTCCGGCCTTGCATCCGCGCAGGATCGAGCCCCGGTCATTGCCGCCGCTTCTGATCTGCGCTTTGCGCTGTCCGATATCATCACGGCTTTTGAAACCGAAACCGGCCATACCATCCGGGTATCTTATGGCTCCTCCGGGCAATTTACCCAGCAAATCCGCCAAGGCGCGCCTTATCAGTTGTTCATGGCCGCCGATGAAGCCTATATTGCCGATCTTCACCGATTGGGCCTCACCATGGATGAAGGCGACCTTTATGCGGAAGGGCGGATCGTTTTGATGGTGCCACAGGGTTCAAAGCTGAAAGCCGATTCCCATCTCGACCATTTGGCAAGTCTGCTCGATGAAAAGGCCATCGCCCATTTTGCCATCGCCAATCCCGATCATGCCCCTTATGGCGCGCGGGCAAAAGAAGCTTTGATCCACAAAGGACTTTGGCCTGCCATCGAGCCCCTTTTAGTGCTGGGTGAAAATGTCAGCCAAGCGGCGCAATTTGCTCTTTCCGGCAATAGCGAAGGCGGCATCATTGCTTATTCTTTGGCGTTTTCTCCAAAGCTTGAAACGCGGGGCAGCTATGCCCTGATCCCGGCAGACTGGCATCAGCCTCTGCGCCAACGCATGGTGCGGCTATACGGTGCCGGGGCCATCGCCGAAGATTTTTACGCCTATATGAAAACCGAGAAAGCCCGCGCGATCATGCGCGATTATGGCTTCGATCTGCCGGGGTTCTGAGCCATGGATTGGACGGCGCTTTGGCTTTCCCTGCGCTTGGCGGGCTGGACCGTCGCCATCCTGCTCCCCATCGCTCTGGCGATCAGCTCGCTGCTCGCTTATCGCACTTTTCGGGGAAAAGCGCTGGTCGAAGCCCTGATCATGCTGCCTCTGGTTTTACCGCCTACAGTATTTGGCTTTTATCTGCTGGTCGGTTTTGGCAAGGCATCCTGGATCGGCGCCTTCTGGCAAAACACATTCGGTCATTCTTTGGTCTTCAGCTTTGAAGGATTGGTGGTGGCGTCCGTTCTGTTCAATCTGCCCTTTGCGATCCAGCCCGCACAAAGGGGGTTTGAAGCCGTTCCCAAAGAACTGCGTGAAGCGGCACAAACATGCGGTCTTTCGTCCTGGCGCAGTTTTTGGTTGATCGAGCTGCCCATCGCCTGGCCCGGGATCCTGACCGCCATGGTGCTGACATTTGCCCATACACTGGGCGAATTTGGCATCGTTTTAATGGTGGGGGGGGCAATCCCCGGCGAGACGAAAACCATCGCCATTGCCATCTATGATCGGGTCCAAAGCTTCGATGAACGGGGCGCGGCTTTGATGTCAGGCTTTTTGGTGACCATTTCGCTCTTTACCATCGCCCTCACCACATGGCTATCGGGGCGCCTGAGATGGAGGATGTCGCCATGACCCTCAAACTTTGCATCAAGGCCGAAAGCCCCATCCCTCTCGCCATTGATTTCCAGCTCGAACCGGGGGCGCTGCTGGCTTTGGTGGGCCATTCAGGGGCGGGGAAAACCACCATCCTGCGCACGATCGCCGGGCTATACACTCCGGCCATCGCGCGGATTTCAGTTTCTGACGAGCTGTGGCTGGATACGGATCGCGCCATCAATCTGCCCCCGCGCGAAAGGCGGGTGGGCATGGTGTTTCAATCCTATGCCCTTTTTCCGCATATGTCGGCAATCCAGAATGTGGCCTGCGCCATCGATGACCTCGCCTCAACCGAAAAAATGACCGAAGCGGAAAGGCTGCTGGCTCTGGTGAATTTAAAGGGGCTGGAAAAACGCAAGCCAGGAGCCCTTTCCCATGGCCAGCAACAGCGTGTCGCTTTGGCCCGGGCGCTGGCAAGACGGCCCAAGGTGCTTTTGCTCGACGAACCATTTGCCGCCCTTGATCGCCGCACCCGCGAGAGCCTTTATGGCGAAATCATTGCCTTGCGCCATCAGCTGCATCTGCGGCACAGTCGCCATGCCCCAGAACAGGCCCCAGAACAGGCCATAGAACAGGCCATGCCGATCATCCTCGTCACTCATGATATGCATGAGGCGGAACGCCTGGCCGACCAGATCATGGTGATCGAAGAGGGACGGATCATCGCCCATGGCCCGGTTCCGGATGTGCTTTCGCAGCCTGAAGCACTGAGGGCGATGGGCATTCCGCAGCCATCATGATCAAGGCTTCAGCTTTCGATCAAAGAAATCCAGTGCCCCAGACCATAGATGCGCCCGGGTCGCCTCGCCGCTGATGCGATGCTTTTTACCGGGATAGGTCATCAATTCAAAGCCGATGCCTTCATTTTGCAGAACCGACATCAGCTTCACCGCATGATCGAAAAACACATTATCATCGGCCATCCCATGCACCAGCCGCAGGCTGTTGGGCTTCATATCGCCAAGATGGCCAAAAACCGATGCCTCGGCATAAACATCGCGCCCAGCTTTTGATGCCTCATCCTTTGCATCAGGCTGGCCAAGATAGCGTTCGGTATAATGGGTATCATATAGGCGCCAATCAGAAACCGGTGCCACAGACATCCCGGCCTTGAAAACATCGGGGGCCTGCGCCAGCAGATGGATCGTCATATAGCCGCCATAAGACCAGCCATAAACGCCGATGCGTGCGCCATCGATATAATCCTGTGCCGCCAGATATTTCGCCCCCGCCACCTGATCGATCACTTCGCTATGGCCCATCTTGCGGTACAGCACATCCTCAAAAGCCTTGCCCCTATTGGCGGAACCGCGATTATCCACCTTCAAAACGATATAGCCATTGCGGGTGAGGATCTGATCGAAATCGATGGACCAGCTTTTCCGCACCCTTTGCACCCCCGGTCCGCCATAAACATTGATGATCGCGGGATAAACTTTCGTTGCATCGAAATCCGCCGGTTTCATCAGTTCATAATAAAGATCCGTGCCATCTTCAGCCTTGATTGTGCCAAAGCTGCTTGTGGCATGATGATCAAGAAAGGGCGCATAAGGATGATCGGCATCCAATTCATTCTTCTCGATCCAGGTGACCAGATCGCCCTTGATGCTTTTAAGGGCCACCCGCGGCGGCGTGCGCGGTGCTGAAAAGCTATCTATAAACAAAGACGCATCATCGGACAGGCTGATATCATGCCAGCCTTCTTCTTTGGTGAGGCGGGTGATGGATTGGGGATCGGGCTCAAGCGTTGCCTGATAAAGATGCCGCTCGGTGGGGCCATCCTTGAAGCCTGAAAAATAAAGGGCGCCTGCCTCTTCATCCACCCGCTCCAGCTTCGTCGCCACCCAATCCCCAGCGGTCAGCGCGCCGATTTCGCGGCCTTCCAGATCATGAAGATAAAGATGCCGGAACCCGCTTTTTTCCGATGACCAGATGAACCGATCACTGTTTTCGAGAAATTTCAGATCATGATGCAAATTGACCCAGCTTTCCGGCCTTTCGGTGATGGCCACCCATTGCTTGCCCGAGCTGATATGCGCAAAAACAAGATCAAGGCGCTTTTGATCGCGGCTTTCCCTTTGAAAGGCCAGATGGCGGCTATCGGGCAGCCAATTCACCCGCGCCAGATAAATATCTTTTTCATCGCCCAGATTGATCCAGTCGATTTCCCCGCTTTCAAGGCTGACCACGCCCAGATCAATGAGCACATTGGCCGTTCCGGCAAAAGGATAGCGCTGGGCAATGGTGGTGACCCCGCCATTTTCCGAAAGTTCATAACGATCAACGACCTGCACCGGGCTTTCATCAACCCGGGTGAAGGCGATATGGCTTTCATCGGGGGCCCACCAATAGCCGGTATCGCGATCCATTTCTTCCTGCGCCACAAATTCAGCCATGCCCATCAGAACAGGGCCGCCGCCCTCATGGGTGAGCTGCTTTTCAACGCCGTTTTTAACGCTCACAACAAACAGATTCTGATCGCGGATGAACGACACATAAGTGCCTTTGGGCGAGAATTTGGCATCCGTCTCAAAGCCCTCGGTTTCCGTCAGCCTTTTCGCTTTGCCTGCCTTGATATCATAGACATGAAGATCACCGCCCAAGGGAAAGAGAAGGCTTTGTCCATCTTTGGAAAATTGATATTGAACAATGCCGCTGGCGGAAATGCGCTGGCGTTCCCGGCGGGCTTTTTCCACCTCGCTCAAGTCTTCGGCCACACCCCCCAAAATATCATCGCTATCCACCAAAAGCCGGGTTTCGCCCGTTTCGATATGATATTCCCACAGGTCCTGAATGCGAAAATCCCGCTCCTTGCCCTTTAAAAAGGTGACCCGGCTGCCATCGGGCGCGAGCTTCAGGCCATTCACCTTTGGCCCATCAAGCGCGGGGCTGCCAACCATCCGGGCGATGGTCAGTTCTTCGGCATGCGAAAATGTGGGCATCATCATCCCCATCAAAAAAACAAAACCGACAAGGGCTTTAAAAAACGCGACCATCGAAACCATATGCAATTCCCATATCCTGAAAGCCATCATGGCCGGGATGACCCAAAGATCGACCGGCTGTGGCCTTTTCTAATCTGCCAAAACAGTCCCCAAAGCACAGTGCTGCGTTCATCGCCCGAAGGCAAGACCTCCCGCGCGCAATCCCGCGCTCACCATTTGGCCGGATGAAAGGCCCGATCAAAAACCCATCAGGGATAAAACCTCGCGCCGGGCCTTATCATCTTCACGAAAAACGCCGGTCATCCGGCTTGTGGTCATGATCACCTCGGGGGTTTCCACGCCTCGGCAGGTCATGCAGCCATGGGTGGCCTCAATAACAATGGCCACCCCCTGGGGTTCGAGCACTTTTGTGATACAATCGCCAATCTGGGCGGTCAGGCGTTCCTGCACCTGCATCCGCCGGGCATAGGCATGAACCACCCGTGCCAATTTGGAAATCCCCACCACCTTATCATTGGGCAGATAGGCCACATGCGCCTTGCCGATGATGGGCGCCAGATGATGTTCGCAATGCGAAACGAAAGGAATGTTGCGCAGCAAAACCACTTCATCATAGCCCGAGACTTCTTCAAAAGTCCGCGACAGATACACCACCGGATCTTCTTCATAACCCCGGAAATATTCCAGAAAGGCACGCACCACCCGTTCGGGCGTATCGCGCAGCCCTTCGCGATCAGGGTCTTCCCCCGACCAGCGGATCAGGGTTCGCACCGCATCGCGCGCCGCCGCTTCTTCTTTCGAGATTTGCACGCCCGCGGACTTTGTCATGTCATCATTCCTTTATATATTCATCTTGATGGGCGCGGCCTGCCAGCCCCGATCAACGCCCCCAGCTTTATCCCCGGATGGGCTTTGGGGCAAGATCGCGCCTGTTTCAAAAATCCAAACTTATCATTATGATTGACACCAAAGATTTACCTGTTCTTGTGTTTTTCCCTTATAGTTTGCACAAGAGGCTTTGCAAATGAGGATGATTTCATGAGCACGACGACACGACAGACCAGAAAAAAACAATCCGGCTTCACCTTGATGGAACTGCTGGTGGTGCTGGCAATTCTTGGCTTGCTGGCCTCTTTTGCCGTTCCCCGCGTTTTGAAATATCTGTCGGGGGCAAAAACCGATAGTGCCAATATCCAGATCAATAATCTTTCAGGCGCACTTGATCTTTACCGGCTGGAAACCGGGCGCTATCCCACCACAGCAGAAGGATTGCAGGCCCTGATCAAAGAACCAACCGGGGCGCGGGGCTGGAATGGCCCCTATATCGATAAGCCCGAAGGCCTGATCGATCCCTGGGGCCGTCCCTATCATTATCGCTTCCCCAGCCAGATGGGCATGGATGTGGATATCTATACGCTGGGAGCCGATGATGCGCCGGGGGGCGAGGGTGAGAATGCTGATGTCACAAACTGGAGCAGCAATTGATCCCTGATCCACCTGCCGATCTTTCGTCGGCATCAGGCTTTTCCTGCGCTGATCAAGGCGGTCGCAACGGTGGCTTTGCCCTCATTCTCGTCTTGTGGGTTTTAACATTGATTTCTTTGATCATTGCCGGATTTCTTAGCACCACCCGCAGCGAAACCCGCACGCTGATCGCTCGCAGCGATCAGGCTCAGGCCGAAGCTTTGGCCGATGGGGCCGTTTTCTGGGCCATCGGTCAATTGCTCACCATCAATTATGAAGCCGCAGGCCCGCGATCGGCCATCGCGGTGAATGGCACGCCCCGCCGCGTGCAGATCGATGATGCCGAAATCAGCATCGCGGTGCAGGATGCGGGGGGGCTGGTCGATCTCAATGCCGCCGATGAAATTTTGATGCGCAGCCTGCTTATCAGCATTGGTGAAAGCCCGGATAGAGCGGATATTCTGGCCGCGCGCATTGCCGATTTCCGCGATGGCGATGATCGGGCGCGCCCTTTTGGGGCCGAAGATGCCGATTATCGGGCTGCGGGCCTTGCATATGAGTCCCGCGATGCGCCAATGATTCAATTTGAAGAATTATTGCAAATCCCGGGCATGACCCAGGATCTGGTTCAGCGCCTGTCTCATGTTGCCACAGTGCAATCGGGGGGTCGCGCCGTTGATCCCACATCGGCCCCACCCGCTGTTCTGGCCGCTATACCGGGCCTGAGCGAGGGCGAACGGGCCGCCTATGCCTCAGGCGCAATCATCAGCCTGGCGGATCGCGCTGCATCAGCCCCCAATCCGTATCTTACCGGCCCGGCGCGCAGCATTTTCCATATCACCAGCACCGCGCGCACCCCCGGCAATGGCCTGTTTCAAAGACGCGCCGTGGTCCAGCTTTCCGGAGGCACCGAACGCTATCGCATAAGATCATGGCAGCAGGGCATGACCCTTGAAAGCGAAAGCACAAGCGGTTTTTAATTAGATCCTATGCCCGGGCCCCGATCTCGGCTTGGCGCCATCATCGGGGCGATGATCAGATCGGGGGCCACCGCAGCCCCCCCCGCATCGAGAAAACGCATTTCAACCAATTGCGGCAGGCGGAAACTGCCCTGCCAACGATCATACCAGCGCGGGGAAAGCCCGGCATTGAGATCGTCATCGTTCAGCCCGAAATAGCGAAATTCTATAAAGGGGTTATCCGTAAAAAGAAGGCGCGGCCTTTCCCGGCCATCCTCGATAGCAATGAGCCGATCCGGCCTGATCAGCGCCCAATCGATGGTGAGAGACGCGCCGCCGGGCCCGGTTTCCAATTGAAACAGATAAAGCCCACCAATCCCCACCCCCATCGGCATGGTGCTGGCAAAACTGAGGCTGGTGCGATCACCGACAAAGGATGGCACCTGATCTTTGCCATTATGGGAAATGCTCATCGCTTGAGCCCGGCTCAGGCTATGGCGAATGAACGAGCGCACGGCATCGGCATCGATGCTTTGGCTGATCCGGGCTTCCCCGGCAAACCACGCCTTGCTGGTAAAGCGCAGGGCCGTAAAAAGGCCCGCCGATAACAGACCCACAAGGGTGAGGGCAACAATCAGTTCCACAAGGGTAAAGCCCGCCTGTGCTGATCGGGCATGGCGCATCATGGCAGGTCGCTTTCAACCAAACGCATGGTTTGAAGATGAAATTCAGCCCCCGTTTCATCGCTCACGCTGATCTCGATCATCAGCAGGCGAAGCTGCCCACCGGCGATCTGATCCGACGCCAGATCAGGGGGCGGATCAGACATCGTCACCCGCCAGCGATAGCCATCGCCTTCCCCGCTTTCTATGCCCGGGCGCAGTTCAATCTGGCGGCCCAGGCGGGCCATCTGGTTTTGCGCGGCATTCACCAATATTTGCCGATCATCGGCCCGATCAATGCTGCGCAGGCCCCGCCCCATGCCCTGAAGCAAAGCCACAAGCATGATCGAAGCTATGGTAAAGGCCACCAACACCTCGATGAGGGTAAAGCCCTTAGAGGCTAAGTGCATTCTGCTTCTGGCCGCAAAAAGCTGCATTCAGTTAGGTCCGGCTTGCTCGCTTTTCATCTCGTCAGGCTCGCTTTTGGGCAGGCCAAAATTCTCCCTCAGCCGCTCCAGCCCCTTCATCCGCCTGCGCAGTTCCTGGGTCACCTCGCGGGCTTCGGCCTGATCGCGCACCACCCGCGGGGTCAGCATCACCAGCAATTCCGTGCGTTCATTGCCCAAGGTTTTGCTTTTGAACAAATTACCAAAAAACGGAATATTCATCAGGATCGGCACACCGGTATCATTGCTGGTGGAACGATCCCGGATCAAGCCGCCCAATGCAATGGTTTCCCCGGTTTGTACCGCCACCGATGAACTGATCGTGCGTTGCTGAATGGTGGGGGCATCGATCCCCGACGAAGTTGTGGGAACCACATCCGACACTTCTTGCAAAACATCCAGAACCACCAGCCCGCTGGCATTCACATGGGGCGTGACCTCAAGAATGACACCGGTATCCTGAAACTGAATGGAATTGACGATAGGGGCATCGGGATTTTGGGTCGAAACCGATTGCTGCACCGGCACGGGCACCTGATCCCCCACCTGCAACCGAGCCGTTTTATTATCCAGAACCATCAATTGCGGCGACGACACAACAGTCACATCGGTGATTTCGCTCAAGGCATTGAGCGCTGCACGGGCATTATTGCTTTCAAAGAAATAAGAAAATCCGGGAAATGTGGGGGCCACCGCGCCATTCGCCACATCGGAGAAAGCCACATTCTGGGTATTGCCGCTTCCAGCATCGAAAAACCAGCGCACGCCAAAATTCAGGGCATCGTTCAGGGTGACTTCGGCGATCGTCGCTTCAATCAGAACCTGCAAGGGAGAAACATCCAAACGCTTGATCGTGGATTCGATCATGCGAAATTCCTGCGCCGTTGCCAAAATCAGCATCACATCATTGCGATCATCGGCAATCAACCGGGGCCCCTCGCCATTTTCCGAAGAAAAAGCTGAACCGCTATTGCCACCCGAGCCAGATGCGCGGCCCGCCCCACCTGTGGAAGCCCTGCCTGCCGATAAGGCCCCGCCATTATTGCCAGACGCCCCGCCCCGACCAGAGCCGCTAGCCGCCGACCCATCATTTGAGGATGCCGTATTGCCCGAACCGCTGGTGCCCGAAAGACCGCCAGCCTGCCGACCGGGAGCCAGGCCGCCGCCGCTTTGGCCCACCCCCTCACCCACGGTGCGCACATCGAATAATTCGCCTAAAACCTCACCAATTTCAGATGCCCGGGCATTTTTCAAATGATACACATAAAGCATCCGCTGACCATCCGTGCCGCCACCGCGATCAAGGCGTTCCGCCCATTGCTTGGCACTGACCAGATATTGCGCCTGACGGCTGATCGCCAGAACGGCATTCATCCGTTCAATCGGCAAGAGACGGATCACCCCATCGGTTGGCCCGGGCTGCTCTTCGCTACCCTTGGCAAAGATCGCCTCCATCTCGCTAATCACATCTCCCACATCGGCATGTTGCAAAGGCAGGATGGCAAAAGACATGCCCTGAAGCCAGTTCACATCAAAGGTTTCAACCAGGGCGACAATATCATTGGCTTCCACCGAAGGTCCGCGAAACAACAACAGATTGCGGGCATGATCGGCCTGCAGGCCACGCCCCGGAGCCAGAAAGGGCTCAAGACTCACCTGCATTTCATCGGCAGAGACATATTTCAAAGGAATGATATGAATGCCAAAGCCATCGCGCACGCTTTCGCGCCCGCTCAGAAGGGGGGCATTGCCGGTGGTCGCCTCGATGGGAACCACATGATAAACCCCCGAACGTTCCACCAGCGCCACGCGGTTGATGGCCAGAATATCTTCCAAAGCCGGGATCACCTGTTCGGCCGATAAGGCCCGGGCGCTGCGGGCGGTGATGGTTCCTGAAACCGCGCTATCAATCATATAGGGCAAAGACAAGGCTTCCCCCAAAACGGCATCCACAACCTTGCGAATATCGGCACTGGCAAAATTAAGACTATAGGTGCCTTCGCGCTCCCGCACCTCGGCAAAGCCGCCGTCTTTGGCGGGCTTCACATCATTGGTAAATTGGCCACTGCCGCGATAGATTTCGGCCTCGGTTGGGGGCAATGAATTCGGGTCTCTTTGGGGATCGCTGCTATCGATCCGGGTGGTTTCATAAGCCTCCCGCGTGCTGCGCTGCTGCTCGCTTTCCTCAAACAAGCCCGGCGGCGGGGTCGCCCGATCATTGCCATGCGAACCCCGCACCAGATCCTGTCCGCAGGCCGCTAAAAACATCAGCAGACAAAAAGGCACAAGCCGATGAAAGGCCCGTGCAGGGCTGCGATAGGATCGTTCAATGCTTGCTGTACACACGATGTTATGTCTCATTTTTGTTGAGGGCTCATCCGCCTGAACCGCGGCGATCAAGGCGATCGGGATCTTTGTTTTGACGCGACGCCGGAACGGGATTGCCATTGGCATCCCCCCGGCGCGGGGTAATCACCGAGCGGGGCTTTACCAGATGCGCAGGCATCCCCAATTGATAGGGATCAGACCCCACCCCCTCCGCACCCGGGGCAAATTGCAGGCTCAAAGAGAGACGCTCGCCATTGCGGATGAAGCTTGCCCCCCATTGGCTGACCGCCAGCAATTCCCATCCCCGATAGCTTTCGCCCTGCCCGATGATCGACATATCCTTTGATTTTTTATCTTCAACGATGGCCGATCCGCCCGCATCCCCCATGATGACACCGACAAGCGCAAGCTCAGTACTGGCCAAAGCCGGGCCGGTGCTTGCCACTGTCCGCACCAAAGGCGGCTTGCGATCAATGGCAAAAAGATTGCGCTCAATGATCGCGGCAAAAGTGCTTTGACCCGGGGCTACAGGTGGCACCGGTTCGGCTTTTTTATGATCGGCCCCCAAAAAAGCCGATGCATCCTCATCAACAGGCATGTTTTGGGTGAAATCAGGCGGCGTGCGCAGGGCCAAAGCGGCCAAAATAATCAGCAACAGGGCCATCAGGCCCAAAGGCACCAATTGAGGCCACAAACGCCGGGTCATTCTTCACCCCGCAAGCGATAGGACGACACCACCAGTTCAATGAGGAAATTCTGCCCGACTTCAAGTTCATCGCCCCTGACCGATGTGCGTTCTAATCGCGTTCTGATCTGCAACTGATCCACGAAAATCATCGGCTGGCTGCTTTCAATGCGATACAAAAGATCGGATAACCCACGAATATCCGACATGAATTGCAGCCGCATGGGAATGCGCGACAACCCATCCCGCACCACGACCGGCAGGCCCTGCAGGGATCGCACATCGCCACCCGCTGCGGTCACGGTTTGCCCAAGCAGGGTTTGCAGGCGGGCGGCAGCCAGCGAATCGGTGCTTTCCGATAAAAAGACCCCGCTTTGGGCCTGACCCTGGCGTACATCGCGGCTCAGCGCTTCCACCTCATCAACAGACAGCGCCACTTTTTGATAGCGCCGCAGAAGTGCGGCATCTTTTTCAAGCTGAGCCACACCGGCCCGATACTCAAACACAAGGGGGGCGATCACCAGTTCATAGGAAACCGCAATGGCCAGAAAAATCAGCCCCACAGCCGAAATCCTGCGCACAAAAAGGGAGGGCGTTTTGATCATCGCCCGTCCCTCCCCAGGGCTGCGCTGTCGCTTTTAATGGAGGCATTTTGCGGCGTTGCTGCATTAGGCATGAAAATATCCGCAGCCAGGCTGAACCGCTCACGGCCAACGCGCTGATCCTGGGTCACCGGGGCCACAAAACGCGCCTGATGAAAAAGATCGATATCTTCTACCGCCGATAAAACGGTGGATGCCCGATCCGCAAATCCGGTCAAAGAGACCACCCCATTTTCATAAGAAAATTCGATCAGAAAAACATCCATGGGCAGGGCTTTGCTCAAGCTGTTCATCAAGTTCAGGGCCATCGGCTCTGCCGCCCTGCGTTCAAAAAGAAGGGTCTGGCGATTTTGCAAACCCTCCAGATCACGCATCAGATCATCAACCGCCAAAGCTTTCTTGCGGGTTTCCAAAAGCTCTTGAGATAAGTGGGCACGGGCTTCATTCAGCCGATTTTGGGGCAGCCAATAAGCCAGCAGCAAAAGGCCCGCCAGCAACAGGCTCGACGCCGTTTTAAGGCGCGAAAAACCGGGCTTTTCCAGCCGATAATGATCCGGCAGAAGATCCGCCCCCAAGGCCGAGGCCCGCAAGGCATCCGGCTTGATCCCGGCCTGCGCCAAAGCATCGAGGATGGGGTTTAAATCTTCCCGGCGCATGAGGTCGATGCTCAGATTAATGCGCCCGGCGGCTTGATCGATCAGCGGATTTTTCAACCCGATATAAACCTGATCCGGCTGGAAAGGCGTTTGGCGATCCAGATCGAATAATACGGCCTGCGCCAGGCTATCGCGGGCCGCCAAGGGCAGATGGATGGCGCGGCTCAAAACCCGATCCTTGGGGATCAGCACATGCACCTGATCCACTTCGGGCAAAGCCTGAAGGCTCGGGTGATTAAGGGCATCAGCCAAAGCGGCAGGTCGGTCGCGATCATAGGGGGTCTCGAAAACCACGCTGCCTTCGTCTTTATGGTCCGTTGGCCCACGGTCTTGATCCGATAGGGCACAAGGGCCATTGCCCTTATAAAGGCGGGCCGTAACCTGATCCTGACCGATCTCGAACACAAGGGTTCGCCGCCATTGACCGGCGCGCACCAGCCAAGCCACCGGCAACAGGCCTGCCAGTTCCCTCATCCACCATGAGAAGAGCTGTTTCGCCGTGCGGCCAAGCTGATTGATATCAAAACGCATGGACGAGAACCCTGATCATGCCCCAGATCCGAAATGCATCTTTAGCAAGTGCGAAATTAAAGGAACACTCTTTTTTGAATAGGTCGTGCCTTTAAAAACCATCGGCGTCATCCTTGATCTCGATGCGTCCGGTCAACCAATCGATCGCAAGGATTGACAGCCGATCCCCTTGAGCCAAAGCAATCCGCCCCCCCGCCGACGACCCATCGGGATAAAAATCAAAGCGTGCCCGTTGATCGACAAGTGATAACCCATCGCGCCCAGCCAAAAGATCGATAGCGATCCCGGCCGGAATGTCGGCTCTGGGCTGACCGGGATAGCGATAGATGGCATCATCGATATCCAGTTCCAGACTGCGCATTTGCCCCGAAGAAATAGCCGCTGCACGGGTTTGCCGCAGGGCGGACGCCAGATTATGCACGGCATGGGTATAATCCAGGCCCGGCAGGGCATGATGAAAGCGCGGCATGGCCAAAGCCGCCACAATCCCCATCACCGCCATCACCACCAGCATTTCCATCAGGGTGAACCCCCTCTCACCCGTCTGCCGACAGGAGGGGCGCAACATGCTGATGGTGATGAACAGGGGTTTCATGCCCATCTCCTAAAAAGGCAAATCATAAGAGGTGAGAATCGCCGACAGGATGGACCCGATGATCCCCGCCACAAGAATACCCAGAAACAAAGTCACCATCGGCACCAGCAGCGAAACGAGCTTGCGGGTTTCGCGGCCGATTTCCCCTTCATAGATGCGCGCCGTGGTCAAAAGCATAACATCAAGCCGACCGCTTTGCTCCCCCACCCGAATGAGGCGCGCCGCCAGGGGGGGCAGCACCCCGGCTTCAACCAGCGGTTCGGCCAAGCCTTCACCCCGGCGCAAGCGCGGTACCACCTGCTCCACAGCCCGCACCAAACGGGCATTGGATAAGGTTTTTCCACTCATCTGCAAGGCCGGCACCACATCCACACCATTTTCGATCAAGGTTCCCAAAGTGCCACAAAAACGCGCCGCCTCGATTTTCCGCATCAAAGGGCCGATCAACGGCAAATCAAGCCATTGCCCCTGAATCCGCGCCCGCAAGGATGCATCCGTTGAAATAAACCGCATAATAATGTAAAAAATGATAATCGCCAGCGGCAAAGCCCACCAGAATTGCTGCAAAAGCCGCGAAGCCCCCATCACGATCCGTGCCGACATCGGCAAGGCATTGCCCGCGCTGCTGAACAGCGGCTCGAATTCCGGGATCACCCCCAAAAGCAAAACCAGAACCGCCCCCCCCGAAGCCACCAGAATCAGGATCGGATAATTGAGGGCCGAGCGGATATCCTGCGCCAAAGCATGGCTGCGCTCTAAACTATCGGCCAGCTTGAGCAGAACCCGATCAAGGGTGCCGCCCGCCTCGCCCGCGCGCACAAGTCCGATGAAATGGCCGGGGAAATTCTCACTTTGATCTTGCAAGGCATCGGCAAAAGACGCGCCGGACCGAACCTTTTCCAGCAAGCCACCCGCAACCTTTGCTGCCACTGTGCGCCCGCCATCCTGCTGTGCCAGCATCTGCAGACCCTGCTCCAATGGCAATCCGGCATCGAGAAGGGTGGCCAATTCACGGCTCATCATCGCCAAACCGCCAGATGTCAGCTTTTTAGCCTTTGCCTGATCCAGCGAAAAGCCCAGGCGCCCGGCGCGAGAGAAAAGACCACCCGAAAAAATCCCGGCATCTTTTCGGCTGAGATCGGTCATCTGCACCGGCTGCAAGCCCTGCCCCCGCAAATGGGCGATCAGGGCCGCCTGATCCGCCCCATGAAAGGTGCCTTCCACAAGCCGACCCGATTGATCTACAGCGCGATAGCTGAAAGCAGCCATAAAATCACCCATCCCGCGCCGTGCGGAGCACTTCTTCGACCGAGGTTTCTCCGGCCAGGGCTTTGGTCATCCCATCTTCATAAAGGGTGATCATCCCGGCTTCCAGCGCCGCCCGCTGCACCTCTGATGCATCCCCATCCTTCAGGATAATCCGGCGCAGATGATCATCGATCACCAGAATTTCCACAAGGCTGGTACGGCCGCGATAGCCGCTTTGATGGCAGTGATCACAGCCTGTGGGCTGATAAAGCGTTGCAGATAAAGGCGCCCCCAGTTTCTTCAAGCCCAGCTTATCATAAAGCTCCGGGCTGATGGCATAAGGCGTTTTGCACGCATCACACAGGCGGCGCACCAATCTTTGAGCCACAACGCCATTCAGAGTGGCGGTGACCAGATAGCTTTCAAGCCCCATATCCATCAAGCGGGTGACCGAAGCCGCAGCGCTATTGGTGTGCAAAGTGGATAACACAAGATGCCCGGTCAGCGCCGCCTGAGCCGCAATCCGCGCTGTTTCCAGATCGCGAATTTCCCCAATCAGGATGATATCGGGGTCTTGACGCAAAATGGCGCGTAAGGCATTGGCAAAGGTCAAACCAATAGCGGGCTTCACCTGTATCTGATTGACCCCATCAAGCTGATATTCAACCGGATCTTCCACTGTCACGATTTTGGTGCCCGCTTCATTCAAGCGGGAAAGCGCCGCATAAAGGGTGGTGGTTTTCCCCGAACCCGTGGGCCCGGTGACCAGAAAAATTCCATTGGGGCGCTGCAAGCCTTCCAGCAAGCGCTCAAGGGTTTTGCCGCCAATGCCCAAGGCCCCGAATTCAAGGCTCAACTGATCCTGATTGAGCACCCGCAAAACCACGCCTTCACCAAAAAGGGACGGCAAGGTGGAGACACGCAGATCAATGGCAGAGCCGCGCACCGCCAGCTTGATCCGTCCATCCTGCGGCAGGCGACGCTCGGCAATATTGAGCTTGGCCATGATCTTCAGACGCGAAACGATGGCCGATTTCAGGCGCAAGGGGGGCGTTTCACCGTCCTGCAAAACGCCATCGACCCGATAGCGAAGGCGCAAACGCTGCTCATATGGCTCCAGATGAATATCCGAGGCGCGCAAATCGATGGCATCCTCGATCATCCGGCTGACCAACCGAACCACCGGCGCTTCACTGGCCAGATCGCGCAAGCGCTCGATATCGGTTTCAAACCCCTCGTCCTCAGCAGCGCTATGGGTGCGATCAAGCTGATCTTCGGTCGCCTGCACCGAGCCATAAAGCCGATCAATCGCCTGCTCGATTTCTGTAGGCAGCCCCACATGCACCACCACCGGCACATCGGCAATCATCGATAAAGACTGCCGAACGAAATCATCACCGGGATCAGCCATCGCCAGATCAAGACGATCATCAGTGAGGGCAAGGGGCAAGACACGCTCTTCGCGCAAGAAGCGGGTGCTGAGCGATAAGCCCGGGATCGCCTGTGCGGGGAAAGCGTCCTGTTCCACAAGCTTCAGCCCATGGCAGCGGGCCAAAGCCATCGCCAGATCCCGCTCCGCCATCATGCCGAGTTTCAGCAAGACCAGAGGAAGGGAATCCCCCGTGGTCTGACCAATGAGGCGCGCTCGCTCGACAGTAGAATTCTCGATCCGGCCAGCGTCCATCAGCAAGGCCGCCAGGCGTTCGTCACGATCAGCCAAAGGCGTTTCCATAGTCTTCATCTGTCGCACAGCCCGGCCAGAGTGTTAACAATACTTTAAGGATTTAATCTAAACACATCTTATCATCATGAGTGTTAAAAAAAATATTAATTTTTTTAACGATAAATCCTCAAACACAAATTCGTGAAATTTAATTGATTCTACCATAAAGCGCGGAAACTCCACAACCTAGAGAACATCCATACGATGTATTTCTAAATGTTTCCACGCAATAACACAAATGCAATGTTAAAATAAATCATTGTTTTATAATCATAAAATTCATAAGACAGTGCTGATTTGTCTATTTTTAAGAATATGGCAAAATATGGGCTTGCATTAATTCACAATAAGGCGAAAAATGACAACAGTGAGTGTGGCCCTTTTTGGTTGAGTGAATTTGATTCTTAATGCGGGTAGTTCATAAATAATGATCGCTTTAAAAGTGTTTCGTAGATAATGACGATACGATCTCGTTATTCACGGCCAAACACATCTTTAGAGCTGTTTCCCCACCGCATCCAAATCGCTTGATCAGATCATGCTTCGCGTGAATTTCGCGCTTTGTGTGCAAAGCTTTCTCACAACCCTGATGGCATCCGTCTTCAGGGAATCGCGGATCGACACGTCAACCTGGAGAAATCCTTATGTTCAAAAGGCGAGATGCTTTGAAGCTGGGTGCCGCTGCCGCTGGTGCGGGCCTTGCGTCGAAGTATGCAATGAGTGCGCCGAAACAGCATGTTATCGAGCGCACACCCGGTAATTTCCCACAAACCGGGCTTATTTTCCCTCAAACATTCAGGCCATCATGGGTGTCCCGACCAAGTCCTAAGGTCACCCCTTTTACGGCCCCCCTGTTTCGGATGCCGATTGCGCAATCCGTGCCACAATCTGATCTGCTTGATCCCATATTGGGCGGCATGGCGCCCGATCCCGAACGGCATCAGCTGTTCGATAAATTTGCGCCGCAAAAGTTCTATTACGAACGCTTGCAGGAATCGCGCTGGGTGTATCATCCACAACCCCCCTATAATCAGGGATCGTGGCACTATACCTTCACCGGTCCGAACTTTACCAATATCGCCCCGGGGCCGACCTATAAGGCCAAATATGGCGAGCCTGTTTTCGTTCGTCGCATCAATGAACATCCGGAAATCGGCACGGGTAACGTGAATTTCGCGGTTCCCAGCTTTTCGGTCCATCTGCATAACGGCCATACGGCGTCGGAATCAGATGGCATTCCCCAGGATTATTTCAATCCCGGCGAATTCTGGGATCATCATTACGCAAACTTCCCGGCGGGCGATCAAACCGGTAAGAATGACGATGAGCGCATGACCACCTTGTGGTATCATGATCATCGCCTCGATTTTACAGCCACCAATGTGTATGCGGGTCATGCCGGTTTCTATCTCCTGTTCGACGAGAAAGATTCCGACAACGAAAATGATTCCAATCCCAATGCCTTCCGGCTGCCCAGCGGGGAATACGACATCCCCCTCATCATCCATGACGTTCAGTTCGATGAAAATGGTCAGGTGGTCTGGGATTTCTTCTCCCCCGATATCCAGAATATCGAAGGCGAATATCTGCCAAGCTTCCAGCACACAACCTTTGGGATGCTGGGCGATACCATGACGGTGAACCGCACCATCCAGCCTTATCTGGATGTGAAACGCCGCAAATATCGCTTCCGTATTCTGAATGGCGGCCCAAGCCGTTTATATGAATTGCATCTGGCCACAGACAGTGCCGATCCCAATGCCCAAAAGGCAACCAACTGGATCATCCTGTCGAACGACGGCAATCTGCGTGAAACACCGCTCGAATCGGAAACCCTCAAGCTTTGGGTGGCCAATCGCTCCGATGTGATCATCGACTTCTCGAATTTCAATGCCGGGGACAATGTTTACATCGTCAACCGTTTGGGCATGCGCGAAGATGGCGCCGGTCAAAGCGGACGCCAGCTTGATGAAGGCGATATGATCATGCAGTTCCGCGTGCAGGCGGGTGATGTCGAAGATCCATCGCGGATCCCCGATTTCATGCGTCGTCAGCCCGCTATCGATTTCAGCGAAGTGCGTCGCGAACGCATCTGGACCTTCGACTATGACAGTGGCCTCTTCACCGTCAATGGCGAGTTGATGGATCCAAACCGTGCTGATGCCAAGATCGAGCAAGGCAGTGCGGAAATCTGGACCTGGCGCAATACCGGCGATAGCTGGGCGCATCCTGTGCATACGCATATGGAAGAATTCCAGATTTTTGAAGTCAATGGCAAGCCGGTGGAGCCGTTCAGCTTCCTCGACACCAAGAAAGACGTGGTGGAACTCGGACCGGGCGATGAAGTGAAATTCTTCAGCCGCTGGCGCGATTTCCTCGGTCCTTACATCATGCATTGCCACAATGTGGTGCATGAGGATCACGCCATGATGGTGCGTTGGGATCTTGTGGAGCCGGGTCAGGGCGACTGATCCCCTCACCGAAACTTTTCGAAAAGGATGACAATTCGATGTCTACAACAAGACGACAGTTGTTAAGCGGCGCCGCACAATGCGGCCCGAACGAGAGCCTGACACCCACCTCGGTGCACCAGCTTGATCTCAATGTCCGCTGTGGCTTCCCTGATGTGCGTGCCGTATCTCATACCGGCGATCCGGTGCGGTTCTATGAAGATCGCATGCAAGGCAAGATCTTCATGGTCAATTTCTTCTCGATCGATGATGACAAAATGCACAGCCAAACGGCGCATATTGCCAAGATCGCGGAAGGATTGGGCGACAAGGTCGGGCGTGATGTTTTCATCACCTCGATCACCGTGGACCCCATCAATGACACGGTCGAGCGTTTGGCCGAACATGCCCGGGAATTCAATGCCCCGGATGGTTGGATGTTCATGCGCGCTGCCGGAGAAGAACCAGCGATGCTTGCGCAACGCATGTACCACTTCAATCGTGGTGCCAGTGTGGGCATGGGCCGTCTGGTTTTCTATGGCAATGCAACCGGCAATGCACGGATCTGGGGCACTTTCCCCGCCAAGATCACCACGCAGGATGCCGTTCACCGCATCTCATGGATGCTGCCCCGCAAAAAGCCTGCGACTCCGCAATTGGCTGGTCCTTCCCTTCCGGGAAAGAGCGCCTATGCGTGGAATCACCGCGCAACGCTTTGATGCAGCGCTTTTGAGGCTCAAACGGAATCAATGGAGTGACGTAATGAGAACGAAACTCGACAGGCGGATGGCCAAGGTTCTTTTGCCAGCAGTTATGCTGGCGGGAACCGGCGCGGCATTCGCTCAGGATGGGGCGCCTTTCCAGCCCCTGCCGGCTGACCGCACAATGGAAGTGGTCAATGACGGCACCAAAACGATCTATAAAACCGGATCGGCAGAAGCGCTTTCGGGCGCCGGTCATCCTTTCGCTCCTTCAGAAACGATGGGAGCGGATAGCACCAATCCATCGAACCTGTTGCCCACGATCTTTGGCAATGCGCTCGATTCAGCCGGGAATGAAATTCCCAATACACTAAGCTCGACGCCGGAAAATCCCTATAATCTTCATCCCGATCCCGTTGTCAGCGTTCTGGCTGATGATCGTGGCCCGGAAGAAGATCTGGCGCGGGTGATCAAGCGCCTGAAGGAAGCCACCGATTGGCGCGAATTATGGGCCACAACCCAAACCCGCTTTCATGGTGGTTTGCGCGTTCCCACTGATCCGCGTCGCGGGGATAGCGAAGTTCCGCGCGGCGATCCATCAGCGGGCCAGATTGGCGAGCGTGTCGCCACCCGTGTTGATCAGGAAGATATCCAGTTTGCTTTGAATATTCTGGAAGGAAACCCGATCAATCGCACCTATAGCGGTATGCCTTTGCTCAATTACAAAGGTCCCGAGCAGATCAAATCTGTTGATCCCGAAACCAAATCGGTCACGGTTCATCAGGTTTGGGGGCGGCATTTCATCATGTCGGATACCTTCTCCATCGATCCCAGCAATGTGCTCGATGAAGAATGGACCATTCATTATGTCGTCGATGTCGTGAAAAGAGGGCATGAAGATTGGGCCCCCTTCGTGATGTATTTCGATGATCCCAATCTGCGCGGCGGCGTGGGCGTGCCCTCAGTGGCACTGGATGGTTCCTTCTTTCCGATGAATGAAGGCGAGCGCTATGAGTTTGAATACAAAATGGCTCCAGGGCGCTTTTGGAATCTGACCTATCATTGGGGCTGGCGTGTCCATCCATCCCGCATTCAGGCCATTGAAAATGCCCTGAAGGCACCGGGTGGAAAATCCATTCCGCAATGGGAAATCGATGTCTTTGGCGAAGCGCCTTCGTCCAGCGAAGCCGCCAAGCTGGCTGCCATCGGGATGATCGGAGATCTGGCACCTGCCAAGCGCATGTGGCTGGCCTTGAAAGCCCTGCGGGAATACAACTTCAACGGCCGCACCGAAAACAGCACTGCGCGGCTTTTGGTGAAAGAAATCGAAGAAGCGTTCTTCGATTGGAAAAACCGCAATAAACTGCCGCGTGGGGTCACACCTGATCTCACGGCCGACAGCACTTTGTTCTATGTCAACAACACCATCTATGGAATGTTGACAGGGCATGATGGCACCACCGGTGCGCAGGGTCGCTTCGACGAATGGACCACCCGCGGAACGACACTCAATGTCACCCTTTATAATGGTGATTATTTCCCCCATGGGTATTTCAACGTCGATTTCGGCGGTCTGCGGGGTTGGGAAAATACCTTCCACAACACCCTGCCTTTGAATGGCCAGGGCCCATGGTTCACCTTTGGGCGCACCAACTGGATGCCCAATACGGTCAATCCTGCGGTTGTTCCCCCGGCTGTGCGTCCTCAAGGGGGCTTCACACAGGCTGGTATTCTGGGTGACGCCGCCACGATGGCCGGTTTGGGTGGTCTTGCTTCCAATGTTGCCGAAGCACAGGCCATGACAGCCGGACAAAAAGGCGTGATCATCCAGCAGGAACTGCAAACGGATTTCACCCAGTTTGCCAATCAGGTCACCGAAGAGGGCTTGGGCAAGCATGAAGTGGAAATCGAATTCCGTTACGATCCTGCCCAGCGTCTGCGCTATTATCAGTTCGATCCTTTCCATCATGGCGTTGCCATCTGGTCGGTTCACTGAGGCGGTTATGCTGCTGACGTTAAAGGGTTTTAATTGATAACCACACTGCCGGGCTCAGGCCCGGCAGCTTTTGCGTTTTATACGGATGTCATTCTGCATTGAAGGGATTAAACGATGGAACAGACCCCGGCAAAAACACGTTCGATGATCATAGCGCTTGGCTGCATGGCCCTTGGTTTTACTGCCATGTCTGTTCCGGCTCGCGCCCAGGCTGATCACAGCACGATGGATCATAGCCAGCATGGCCAGAGTGAGCATGTGATGGGTGAGCATGTGATGGGCCATGGTGAGCAGAAATTCTACATGCACAATGGCCCTACAAAGCCCGGTCGGAATTACACGGCGAGCATCGGCGCTTATGATGTTTCATCCGTGCAGCTTGTGGATCAGCATGGCAAAGCCCATGATCTGGCCCAGATACTGGCTCAGCCCGGCCCGGTGGCTTTGCAGTTCATCTTCACAAGCTGCGCCACGGTGTGCCCGGTTTTATCGGCGAGTTTTGCGCAATCCATCGCCCCGATGACGACCCTCGATCCCGAAACACGGCTCATTTCCATCTCGATCGATCCCGAATATGATACGCCTGAGCGGCTTTTGAGCTATGCAACCCGCTATAATGCCCCGGAAAACTGGATGTTCCTTACCGGCTCTTTGACCGAGGTGCGTTTGGCGATCAAGGCGTTTGATGCCCTTTATGAGAGCAGCAATAAAATGTATCATCGGCCTTATACCTATCTGCGGGCCGAACCGGGGAAAGATTGGGTGCGGCTTGATGGGCTTTTGAGCAAGGCTGCCTTGATGAACGAATTTGAAAGCGTGTTGCAGCACCGTGCTGCCGCCCGTCAGTGATCCCCTTAGCCAGAGTAGTGTTGATGTTTGGACCCCCGATCCGCTTTCATTTTTTTGCTCTTGCCTTTGTTTTTAGCGCCGTAAGCGCATTTTCCGGCGCCCATGCGCAAAGCGCCGCATCCGCACCGAAGGGTAATCCCGCCCTTGGCAAGCGCCTTTATTATGACGGGATCAGTGCTGATGGCTCCGTGATTTCCGGCATCACAGGCGGGGATATCCAGATCAGTGGCGCGCAAATGACCTGTGTCAGTTGTCATCGCCCCAGTGGGATGGGATCAAGCGAGGGTGGCGTTTATGTGCCCCCGATCAATGCGAGCTATCTGTTTACCGAACGCAAAGCTGATCGTGCTTTGCGCAATGAACGCTTCAAAGAATATTACAAGGAACCCCAAGGCCCGCTTTTTGTGCATGATGCGCGCCGTGGCCGCTTACGTCCGGCTTATGAGCTTGATCATCTGGGGGCCGCCATTCGCGAAGGGGTTGATCCCGTGGGCCGGGCTTTGAACCCCGCCATGCCGCGCTATGAATTAAGCGATGCCGATGTCGCCAATCTTTATGCTTTTCTGGAAGAAACCTATCCAGATTATGACAAGGGCGTGGAGCCTGAAAAATTGCATATGGCCACCATCGTGGCTGGCCCGGTTGACCCCGAACGCGCCGAAGCCTTCACCGCTGTGATCACCGCCTATGCCGACTGGAAATCAAAATCCTATGCCACCGATAGAGCCCGCCCCGGCTATTCCCCCTATTATCGATCAGAATTCCAGGATTCCTATCGCGATTGGGATATTGCTGTCTGGCGGCTGACCGGCGATCCAAAAAGCTGGCCCGAACAATTGGAGCGCTATTATCAAAAACAGCCTGCTTTTCTGGTTGCCAGTGCTTTGGTTGAAGGGGATTACGCCCCCATCGCCGCATTTTGTGATGCCAAAAGAATGCCCTGCATCCTGCCCATCACCCAATTACCATCGGAAAATACCGGGCCGGATAGCTTCACGATTTATTTCTCACGCGCCCTGCTGCTGGAAGCCGATGCGCTCGTTAGCCATTTGACCCAAAATCTGGAGAACGCCCCAGAGCAAGGCACGATCCGTCAGATTTATCATCAGGATGCCGAGGGCCGGAAACCGGCTGAGCGTTTTGCCAGCGCTTTGGAAAAGCGGGCCCCTGATCGGAAGATCAGAAGCCAGCAGGTGAAATCGGGAAAAGCCCCGGAAAAGGCATGGGGAAAGGCCATCAAGGCGGCATTGGCGGGCAAAAATCCCCCCTCAACCCTTATCCTGTGGCCCGGCAATGCGCCTGAAGCTGCGGCTAAAGCTTTGGCTGAAACCTCGCTCCCCGGCGATCTCATGATCTATGTGCCCTCGGCCTCGATCGCGGCAATGCAAGCCCATCTTCCCGAAGGCCAATGGGACCATGTGCGAGCCATCTATCCTTATGATAGGCCCGATGCCTATCATGCCGATGCCTATCGGATTCGCGCCTGGCTGCGGGCCCGAAAATTGCCAATTCCCGATTGGCCGATGCAATTACAAGCTTATTATGCGGTGAAAACCATCTCTTTTGCCATGGGCCATTTGCTCAGCGATTATTATGGAAGCTATCTCATCGAATTGATCGAACATGATATCGGCGTGGGTTTCGATCCCGGTCCCCATCCGCGCTTGTCCTTGGGTTCTGGCCAGCGCTTTGGATCAAAAGGGGCCTATATCGTCAAGTTTGATGAAACAAATCGCAAAGGCGTCGAACCCGTATCGGATTGGATCGTACCGTGAGCCTGTTTCGGAAACAAACCCTGCTGCCTTTGGTGGTGGCAGGGATTTCATTTCTGGCGGTTTTTGTTTTTTATAAAACCATGCCAGATCTATTTTCTGCAAATCCATCCAGCACAGATCAAAAGGCCCAAGGCGATGCCTTGAAGTCGAATGACCCGGGATATATCGAGGGCGAGGTCGATCTCGATGCGCCCGTAGGCGGGGCTTTCTCGCTTATCGGGGTGGATGGTGCCCCCGTTAGGGCGCAGGACTTTCGCGGCCGCTATATGCTGATCGTGTTTGGCTACAGCTTTTGCCCCGATGTGTGTCCGATGTCTTTATTGGCGGTTTCCAATAGCCTTTATGCACTGGAACAGGATGACCCTGAATTGGCGGCGCAAATCGCGCCTATTTTCGTCACCCTTGATCCTGAGCGCGATACCCCGGCTATGATGGGCCAATATCTTAAAAGCTTTCACCCGGCCTTCACCGGCATCACCGGCGCGGTACCGGATATCCAGCGGATGGCCACCGCCTATGCCGTGCGTTTTTCCAAAACCACCGATGAAGCCTATAGCAGCTATCTCATTGATCACACGACAAATATCATGCTGATGGGCCGCGAGGGGGAATATCTGACGCATTTTTCGCCCCAAACACCGCCCTCTTTGATGGCCGCCGCCCTGAAAAGCCGCATCCGCCGCTGAACCGCCAAATCCGCTGTGATCAGGAGAGATCAGCCAGAAAGCGGGTCAAAAGCCGCTTCATGTCTTCATAGGCTTTATTGGCTTCGGAAATCGTTTCATCATGGCTCAAGGCATGACGGGCAATCCCGGCGGCCAGATTGGTGATCACCGAAATCCCCACCACTTTCATCCCCGCATGATGAGCAACCAAACATTCCGGCACCGTTGACATGCCAATCGCATCCGCGCCAAAAGCGGCAAACATCCGCACCTCGGCGGGGGTTTCAAAATTGGGCCCGGCCACCTGCAGATAAACTCCGCTGTGCAGATTGATCCCTTCGGCCTTGGCTGCCCCGGAAAGCGCCGTGCGCAATTCGCTGTTCCAAGCATCCGACATATCGAAAAAGCGATCCCCAAAGCGATCATCATTCGCCCCGATCAAAGGATTTTGCGCGGAAAAATTGATATGATCGGCGATCATCATCAAAGACCCCGGCCCCATTTCAGGGCGCGTGCTGCCTGCGGCATTGGTGATGATGATCCGTTCCACGCCTAAGCTTTTCAGGGTGCGAACAGGAATAGCCAGGCGTTGCGCCGGATAGCCCTCATAAAGATGCATCCGGCCCTGCATGCAAACGAGCGGAGTTTTGCCCACCGTGCCAATCAAAAGCCTGCCGCTATGGCCGGCAACGGTTGAAACCGGAAAATCTGGAATATCGGCATAATCAATCACCGCTTCCAATTCCATATTCTCACCAAATTTTCCCAGCCCGCTGCCTAAAATCAGGGCGGTTTTCGGGAATGCTTTATCATAATGCGCCTTGATGGCTTTGGCGCTGGCATCGATATCGAATGAAGTCATGAAAACTCTCTGTTTGCAAAATGTTGAACTTATAAAAAGCTTATCACCGCTTGGCCGAGACAGGAAAGATCGTCCGCAGATCGGTGGTATGGCCTTTTTCTTCGAAAGATAATCCGGCCTCGCAGGCAGCCAGATGGGCGCGCATCAGGCTGATCGCATGATCGGCATCAGCGCGGGCGAGCGCCGCTACGATCTCGCTATGATCATGATCTTCACAGGCCACCCGCTCGGCCCCGCCATAAAGGCTGATGATCAGGGATGTTTGCGCGATCAGATCTTCGAGATAACGCTGGATGCGGCTATTGCCCGTAGCGGCGGCCAATTCAAGATGAAATTGCCCCGAAAGCCTGATCCAGCGCACACGATCATCGGATAAACGCGCTTCCTGCTCGATGGCCACATGCTGTGCCAGGGATTGGAGGGCTTTGGGTTCAATCCGCTCCGCACAGATGCGCACCACCCAATCTTCCAAAGCCCTTCGCGCCTCGAAAATCTGCCGGGCATCAAGGGGCGTGGGGCTGGCGACGAAAGCCCCGCGATGGGGCCGGATCTCAACCAGCGTTTCATAAGAAAGGCGCATCAGGGCGCGACGAATGACCGGCCTGTTCACATCGAATATTTCGCACAGCAACTGTTCCCCCAGCTTGGTTCCCGGCTGCAGGCGCTGTTCCAATATCGCTTTGGAAATATCGCGATAAACCCGCTCTGACGGGTCTTCGGCTTCCATGATCCTGGGCTTTGTGCCTGCCATATTGACGGGGCTTTTCAGCATTCTTTTACGCACAGCACTCTTTGCTTTATGTGTCGCCTTTGGTTCCCCGTTCATGGTCGATCCGTCCCCGCTGGTTTCTTTTGATAATGGTCCGAACATCGCCGCTTTTTTGATAGCAATATCTGTTTGAATTGTTAACAAAATTCTGGCGCTCGGAACAAGCCTTGTCTTTTTCATACACATCTGTTGCTATGATGGGGCAAAAGGCACTTTCTTATCGCAATTTGTTTTTTGACTTTTCGGTCAATTTTTGCCACAGTCATTGAACAGTGACTTAGCAAGTGGTCATGGCCGTTTTCATCCTTGATCATAGCTGCTCATGATCATGAAAATGGCCGAAACTGAATGAAGACGTGAAGACATATCTGGGGAAAGCCCGTGCGCGCGATCATAGCCGTTCTCGACTCCTTTGGTATCGGTGAAGCCCCCGATGCCGCCGCTTTCGGCGATCAGGGGTCCAATACCTTTTGCCATATTGCCCAGGCCTGTGCCGATGGTGCCGCCGATCAGCCCGGCCTGCGCCAGGGCCCGCTCAACATCCCCAATTTATTGGCTTTGGGCCTAGGCCATGCGGCGCGCACGGCTGGCGGCACCCTGCCCGCCCAGATGATTTTGCCAGGCGCCACCACCGGGCTTCACGGCGCAGCGGCAGAGCGCAGCAAAGGCAAGGATACCCCCAGCGGCCATTGGGAAATGATGGGTTTGCCCGTTCTGTTCGATTGGGGTTATTTCCCCAAAGAAACCCCCTGCTTTCCTGATCAATTAATCAATGATCTGATCAGCCGGGCCGGCATCCCCGGTGTCTTGGGCAATTGCCATGCATCGGGCACCACGATCATCGCCGATCTGGGTGAAGAGCATATCAAAACCGGCAAGCCCATTGTTTACACATCGGCGGATAGTGTGTTCCAGATTGCCGCCCATGAAACCCATTTCGGTCTGGATCGTCTTTACGAGCTGTGCGCCATCGCCCGCGAACTGGTGGATGATTATCATATCGGCCGGGTCATCGCCCGCCCCTTTCTGGGTGATCACCCCGACACTTTCGAGCGGACGGGCAATCGCCGCGATCTGGCAACCCCGCCCCATGCACCCACCTTGCTCGATATCAGCAAGGATCATGGCCGCGAGGTCATCTCGATTGGCAAGATCAGCGATATTTTTGCAGGATCGGGGATCAGCCGCTCTATCAAGGCGCATGGCAATCAGGCGGTTTTTGAACGCCTTATCGAGCAAATCGACAGCGCCCCCGATGGAGCCATTGTTTTTGCCAATTTTGTGGATTTCGATATGCTCTATGGCCATCGCCGCAATGTGCCGGGCTATGCCGCGGCTTTGGAAGCCTTTGATCGGCAATTGCCCGCATTGCGCGCCGCCTTGAAACCGGGGGATGTGATGGTGCTGTCTGCCGATCATGGCTGCGATCCCACCGCCGAGGGTTCGGATCATACCCGGGAATATATTCCCATTCTGGCTTTTGGGCCGGATCTGGAGGGCAAGGATATAGGGATACGCCAAAGCTTTGCCGATATCGGTCAAAGCCTTGCCCATCATCTTGGATTGCCGCCCCTTGATGCCGGTGAGCGCTTTTTTTGAAAGCCGAAGATAATTGATGAATAATCGTGAAAGGTTCGATCTGGTGAGTGAACAAAAGGTCACGGCATTAACCCCCTTCGATCAAAATCTGCCCCATGGGGCGGGCCATAATGCATCCATGATGCGCAATTCGGCCATCCCCTTTGATGCCGGGATGATCGAGCATATCAGGGTCAATCTATCGGCGGTGGAACGCCGGATCGATACGTTGAAAGCCCGCCGTTCGGTAAAAAAGGAATGGCAGGCGGCCTGGCTTTTAAAAGCCATCAGTTGCATCGACCTCACCACCTTATCGGGCGATGATACACCGGGCCGGGTGCGCCGCCTGTGTGCCAAGGCGCGCCAACCCGTGCGCCCCGATCTGATGGCCGCTTTGGGCATGGCCGATCGGCCGATCACCGTGGGCGCTGTGTGTGTGTATCATGAAATGGTCTCGACCGCGGTCGAGGCGCTGAAGGGCAGCCATATTCCCGTGGCGGCGGTTTCCACCGGCTTCCCGGCGGGTTTATCGCCCTTTCATCTGCGTTTGGCGGAAATTCATGAATCCGTGGCGGCCGGAGCATCGGAAATCGACATCGTGATTTCCCGTCGTCATGTGCTCACCAGCAATTGGCAGGCTTTATATGAAGAAGTAAAAGCCTTTCGCGAAGCCTGTGGGGATGCCCATCTGAAAGCCATTCTGGCCACCGGCGAACTGGGTTCGGCCACCAAGATCGCCAAGGCATCGATGGTGGCGATGATGGCCGGTGCCGATTTCATCAAAACATCGACCGGCATGGAAAAAATCAATGCCACCCAGCCCACCAGCCTGATCATGATGCGCGCCATCCGCGATTATTACGAACGGACGGGCTATAAGATCGGCTATAAACCGGCGGGCGGGATTTCTACCGCGAAAGATGCCGTGCAATATCTGGTACTGGTCAAGGAAGAACTGGGCCGCGATTGGCTGGAGCCAGACTTGTTCAGATTTGGCGCCTCGCGCCTCCTCACCGATATCGAGCGCCAGCTCGAACATTTCGTCACCGGCCGTTATTCGGCTGCACATCGCCACCCGATGGGATAAGGGCTCCTCATGTCAACCAAAATAGCCGAGATTTTCGATAGCATGTCCTATGGCCCCGCGCCCGAACAATCCGATTATGTGTCAGATTGGCTGGCCCGGCACGAGGGCGGCTTTGATCTGTTTATCGATGGCCAGTGGCAGGCACCCGAAGGCACCCGCACATCACTGGAAAGCCGCAATCCGGCGACCGGCGACCTGCTTGCCTCAATCGCCATTGCCGGGCCCGCCGATATCGACAAGGCCGTGGCCGCCGCCAAAAAAGCCTTTCCCAAATGGTCGGGCCTGAGCGGTCATGAACGCGCCCGCCATCTTTATGCCCTCGCCCGTTTGATCCAGAAAAACAGCCGGTTTCTGGCGGTTCTGGAAAGCATGGATAATGGCAAGCCGATCCGCGAAAGCCGCGATATCGATATTCCCCTCGTGGCCCGGCATTTTTATCATCATGCGGGCTGGGCCCAACTCATGGAACAGGATCTGCCCGATTTTGAGCCACTGGGCGTTGTGGGGCAGATCATTCCATGGAATTTCCCTTTGTTGATGCTGGCCTGGAAGATTGCCCCGGCAATAGCCATGGGCAATTGCGTGGTGATGAAACCGGCGGAATATACCAGCCTCACCGCCCTTTATTTTGCCGAATTATGCCGCGAGGCCGGATTGCCCAATGGGGTGGTCAATATCGTCACCGGCGCGGGCGAAACCGGCGAATTGCTGGTGCGCCATGACGATGTGGCAAAAATCGCCTTCACCGGCTCCACCGATGTGGGTCGCCTGATCCGCCGCTCAACGGCCGGAAGCGGCAAAAAGCTGACTTTGGAACTGGGCGGCAAATCGCCCTTCATCGTTTTTGATGATGCCGATCTCGATAGCGCCGTGGAGGGGCTGGTGGATGCCATCTGGTTCAATCAGGGCCAGGTGTGCTGCGCCGGTTCGCGGCTGATCGTCGAGGAAGGCGTGGCCGATCAGCTGATCGAAAAAATCAAGCACCGGCTGAGCAATTTCCGTCTTGGCTCGCCCCTTGATAAAGCCATCGATATGGGGGCCATCGTCGATCCCATCCAGCATCAAAGGATCGATGAACTGGTCGGCCAATCGGTGCGTGAAGGGGCGGTGCTGTGGCAGCCCGATATCCCCATGCCCGAAAAGGGATGCTATTATCTGCCCAGCATTCTGACCGATGTGGCCCCCGCCAATGTCGCCGCGCGCGAAGAAATCTTCGGCCCCGTTCTCACGGTCACAAGCTTTCGCACCCTGGCCGAAGCCGCCGATCTGGCCAATAATACCCGCTATGGGCTATCGGCCAGCGTGTGGTCGGAAAATATCAATCGTGCGCTTGAAATTTCCGGGCTGGTGAAGGCTGGTGTGCTGTGGATCAACTGCACCAATCAATTCGATGCAGCCTGCGGCTTTGGCGGCTATCGCGAAAGCGGCTTTGGCCGTGAGGGCGGGCGCGAAGGGCTTTATGAATATATGAAGCTGCGCGATGAATGGCAGCCATCGGGCAGCGATATCATCGAGGCCAAAGCCGCCCCGAAAGTCCAGAGCAAGCCCCATGATCTGATCGACCGCACCGCGAAAAACTATATCGGGGGCAAACAAAAGCGCCCCGATGGCGGCAATAGCCTGCCGGTGGTGGATCAGGGCGGCAAGCTGATCGGGCTTGTGGGCGACGGCAATCGGAAAGACATCCGCGATGCCGTGGAAGCCGCCTTCAAGGCTGAAGGCTGGAGCAAAAGCACCGGCCATAACCGGGCCCAGATTCTTTATTATATCGCCGAGAATCTGGCCATCCGCGAAGAGGAATTTTCCCACCGCCTCAGCCGCCTGACGGGGGCCAGCGCCAAAGCGGCCAAGACCGAGGTTCTGGCCAGTATCTCCCGGCTGTTCAGCTATGGGGCCTGGGCCGATAAATTTGATGGACTGGTTCACAATCCGCCCCTGCGCAATATCGCCCTCGCCATCAACGAGCCTTTGGGGGTAACGGCGGTGCTCTGCCCCGATCGCAACCCGCTCCTCAGCTTTATCTCATTGCTGGCACCGCATCTGGCGATGGGCAATCGCACGGTCATCGTCCCCTCCCAGCGCTTTCCCCTCATCGCCACCGATTTCTATCAGATCCTTGAAACATCCGATGTGCCGGATGGCGCGGTGAATATCGTCACCGGGGATCGCGATGGCCTCGCCGATGTGTTGGCGCGTCATGATCAGGTCGATGGGCTTTGGTATTTTGGCACGGCCAAAGGCAGCGAGCAGGTGGAGCGGTTATCCGCCGATAATCTCAAACGCTGCTGGGTAAATTATGGCAAGGCCCGGGATTGGTCATCGCCAAAATTTGGCGAGGGGCGTCAGTTCCTGCGTGAAGCGACACAGGTGAAAAACGTCTGGCTTCCTTATGGCGATTAAAGCCAGAATGGGGCATGAAAGCAGGCTCGACACGCTTGCAGGATCGTACCCCAAATAAAGGTTCCCTTGATGATCGCTCTTGCCGGTATGCTGCTTTTACTTGCCATTGGGGTTTTGGCTTCGAGCAATTGGCGGCATATTCGGTTTCGGGTGGTGGGCAGCGCCTTTGCCTTGCAGGCGCTGATTGCCATTTTCGCCCTTTATATCCCGGTGGGAAAGGATGTTCTGCGCGCTGCGGCCTTGGGTGTGGGATCGATCGTTACCTATGCCGATGAAGGGATCAGCTTTCTTTTCGGCCCCTTGGGCAATGATAGCTTGGGCTTTATTTTTGCTTTCCGGGTTTTGCCGGTGATCGTGTTCGTTTCATCGCTCATTGCGGTTTTATATTATCTCAAGATCATGCAATGGATCGTTTTGCTGATCGGCGGCGGCCTGCAAAAGATCATCGGCGCGCGCCCTGTGGAAAGCCTGTGTGCGGCGGCGAATATTTTTGTCGGCATGGTGGAAGCCCCGCTGGTGGTGCGGCCATATCTTGCCAGCCTTAGCCGTTCCCAGCTTTTTTCGGTGATGGCGGTGGGCCTGTCTTCGGTATCGGGGGCCATATTGGTGGGCTATGCCAGCCTTGGGATCAATCTGGAATATCTGCTGGCGGCGGCTTTTATGGCAGCGCCGGGGGGATTGTTGCAGGCCAAATTGCTGATGCCGGAATCCCCTGATGAACGGGAAGAACCCATCAAAGCCCTTGATGCCACCGGCTTTGATCCAAAGAACAAGCCCGCCAATGTGATCGAGGCCGCCGCCGATGGGGCGATGGCCGGGCTTAAAATCGCCGTCAGCGTGGGGGCGCTGCTTTTGGCCTTTGTGGCCTTGCTGGCCTTGCTGAATGATCTTTTCGGTGGCATCGGATCGCTTTTGGGTTTTGAAGATTTAAGCCTTGAACTGGTGCTGGGGGTTGTTTTATCCCCTTTGATGTATCTGATGGGGATACCCTGGCATGAGGCGGCCACGGCTGGAAATCTTCTGGGCCAGAAAACCATCCTCAACGAATTTATCGCTTATGTGCAATTGGCGCAAATTCAGGATACGCTAAGCGCCCATAGTGTTGCCGTGATCACCTTCGCCCTGTGCGGCTTTGCTAATTTTCCAGCGCTGGCGATCATTTTCGGGGGCCTGGGCGCCATGCTGCCGGATCGGAAATCAGAAATCGCCCGGCTGGGATTGAAGGCTATTTTGGCCGGCACCCTTTCAAATCTGATGAGCGCCACCATGGCCAGTTTTTTGTTATCGCTATAATCCCGAACCGAATTCAGGACAAATCATGAAAAGAAATCAGATCGACCCGCACCTATTGGAAGATTTTCCCGCCACGGATCTGGTGATCTGCGAAACGGCCCAAGAGGCCATTGATCGCATGATCAGCCATTATGAAGATGCCATTGCCACCATCAAGGAAGATTTCGATGCCTTTCTGGATAATCGCCTGGAAGGCCCGGCCCGGCCAGCGCATTATCCTTATCTGGCAACAAAAGTTGATCCCAGCAAATTGTCGCGGACCAGCAATCTGGCTTTCGGCAAGGTGAATACCCATGGCTTTCACGGCACCGATATCACCTGTCCTTATCTGTTTCGGGATTATCTGTTTGATCAGATGGAGCTTTTGATCAATCATCATGAGGCGATTTTCATGGTGGGCAAAAGCCATACGCAAATCCCGCTCACCTTTGCCCTTGAACGGGCGGCATCCGGCCTCACGCCGGAACGCCGAAACGAGATCAAGAATAGTTTCAGCCTGCCCAATCTTGTTGCCACCAATGATGATATCGTGGATGGCGAACGCATCAAGGGCGTGGAAAAAGTGGCCCCTTTGTCGCTTTTTTCAGCCGAACGGATTGATTATTCCCTGCACCGCATCCGCCATTACACGGCCAGTGATCCCGAACATTTCCAGCATTTCGTGCTCTTTACCAATTATCAGCGCTATGTTGATGAATTCATTGAATTTGGCAAAAACGAAGTGGAAGCCGGGCGCTATGACATGCTGGTGGAACCGGGGGGGCGGATCACCCAGCGTGGCAAAATGCCGACGAAGGATCTGATTGCCAAACCCCCGCAGATGCCCGCCTATCATCTGGTACGCGAAGGGCGCGGCGGGATCAGTATGGTCAATATTGGTGTGGGGCCATCCAATGCCAAAACGGTAACCGATCATCTGGCGGTTCTGCGCAGCCATGCCTGGCTGATGGTGGGCCATTGCGGTGGCCTGCGCGGCAGCCAAAGGCTGGGGGATTATGTGCTGGCCCATGCCTATCTGCGTGATGATCATGTGCTGGATGGGGCTCTGCCCACCGCCATTCCTCTGCCCACCATAGCCGAAGTGCAGGTGGCCTTGGCCAATGCGGTATCGGAAATCACCGGCTTGAAGGGTAAATCCCTGAAAGCCCGTCTGCGCACCGGAACCGTTGTCACCACCGATGATCGGAACTGGGAATTGCGGATCGATGAACTGGCGCTGCGGTTCAATCAATCGCGGGCGATTGCCATCGATATGGAATCCGCCACCATTGCCGCCAATGGCTATCGCTTTCGGGTGCCTTATGGCACGCTTTTATGTGTGTCGGATCGCCCCTTGCACGGCGAAATCAAGCTGCCGGGCATGGCCGATGTGTTTTATGAAAAAAGCGTCAGCCAGCATTTGCAGATCGGTATCCGGGCGATGGAATTGCTGCGCGATGAAGCGGCATCGGGCACCCTCCATTCGCGCAAGCTCCGAAGCTTCGACGAACCCGCCTTTCGTTAAGGGCGGTTCTCATGGCCTCCTTAACTTCGTCACCCCGGGCGGAGACCCAAGGGTGACGTATGAAGGTGGCAAGTTTATTGCCGGGCTAGTTTAAGAAGCTCTGCCACTTCGTCGCGCCGAGCCGGATCGATCGTACGCCCTAAATCCGCCAGCAATGTCTGCACTTCTTCTTTATTCCCATTTTCCAACAGAGCTTTGGCCAAATTCATCTGAATGTCGGGATTATCAGGGGCAAGGCTATAAGCTTCGCGATGGGCCGCCAAGGCCTGCCCCAAATTTCCGCGTGATAAGCTGATCACTCCATAGGTATCTTGAATGGATGCGGATTTTGGGGCGAGCCTCCGCGCCTTGCTGGCAAGCTGGAAAGCCTGATCAGTCCGCCCCATTTCCCACAAAAGCCAAGCATAATTATTCAGCAAAACCGGATTTTCCGGATTTTTATCCAACACTGCATCATAAAGCTGGGCCGCCCGTTCTTTTTCGCCCATCTGGCTCAATAATTGGGCGCGCTGCAGATTAACCCCCAATGTTTCCATGCCTTGAAGGGCTGCGAGCGCTTTTTCCTTTTCCCCGATTGACCACAGAATCTGCGACAATGAAAGCGCCCGCCTTTCGGTAGGTGCCTGCGCATAAGCCCGCTCCATCGCCGCTGCTGCTTTGGCCTGCTCCCCAAGCCGTAAGTATATTTCGGCCTTCAATTCCAGAAAATCAGGGGTTGCCCCCAAACGACTTTCCAATTCCACAAGAAGGTCATCCGCTTCTTCGGTCTGCCCTTTTTCTGCCAAAAGCCGCGCCAATATGGCCCGCGCATTATTATATTCATCATTCAATCTGATGCTTTCACGTAAAGAAGCGATGGCATCATCGATCCGACCCGAAGCAACAAGGCTACGCGCCAGCAAAACATGATTGCGCGCATTTTCAGGATTAAGCGCCACCAGCCGATCAAACCGCTGCAAGGCCGCAGCAGAATCACCCATGATCTCCTCAGCAAGACCCGCCAGTTCCATTGCTTCTTGCTGATCGGGATTCGCCTTCAAAATTGCCTTGGCCAGTTCAAGGGCTTCTTTTTCCTGCCCATTTGTCAGAAGATATCGACCCAAAGCAAGCTTATAGGCCTGTTGCTCGGGATATTGCGCCACAACATCGCGCAGCAACGCCTCCACCTTTTCATTTTGCCCTGATTCAGCCAAAAGCTGGGCCAGCCCTAATTTCAGTTCGGCCGATTCCGGGGCCTTTTTAAGGGCCGTTTCAATCAAGCCGATGGCTAAATCCTGCCGCCCCTGCTCACGATAAAGCCTGATCAAGGCCACGATCACCGGCTGATTATAAGGTTCAAGGGCATTGGCTTTTTCGATCAATTCAATGCCTTCAGCCGATTCCCCCAAGGTGCCGTGCACCAGCCCTTTCAGAAAATAGCCCGCCGCACGCTCGGGATGATCGGAGATCAGGGCATTGGCAATGGTCATGGCTTCATCAAGATTGCCAGCCCGCGCATAGGTTACCCCAAGACGCATACGATCATTCACGCCATCCAGTTGATCGCCGCCGGAAAAAGACTTCAAAGCCGCTTCCGCCCCGGCTTTATCGCCAATCCCAAGCTTGAGCGATGCCAATGCCGTGGCTAAGGCCAGATTATCGGGCGTTCGCGCCAAAGCATTTTCAAGATAGCCGATCGCCTGATCCATTTTACCTGACTGCACGGCGGCGGCCGTTGCCAGGCGCAAAGCGGCCAGATTATCTTCGCCCGCGCCTCCGGCACTGGCCAGGGGGGCAATGGCAGCCAAAGCATCGGAAGCATTGCCCATCCTTAAATTCGACCAGGCAAGGGCCCGGCTGGCCACTTCGGGAACTTCGCCATCGCCCATACTTTCCCGCGCGAAGCGTTGCAGATTATTGATCGCAATCTGATCATTCCCCAAGGCGCTATTGGCAATTCCGGCCACCAGAAGGGCAGAGCGGCTTCGTGGATTGCTCGCCAAAACACGCTCGGATTCGGTTTTGGCAATTTCAAATTTCTGCTGCTGCAGGGCAATCAATGAGCGCAGATAAATGCTTTGCTCCGAGCTCAGCCCGCGCTGGCGCAAACCATCGAGCAAGCCCAAGGCCTCATCCAGCCCACCTTGTTCGATCAAAAGGCTGGCAAGGGTTATGGTGGCCAAAGGCGATGCGGGATCGGCTTTAAGCGCCGTGCGCAAATAGCCTTCGGCCTGATCCCTGTTTTCCGCCATGATCGCCATGCGTCCGGCCAGCAGATTGGCTTCATACTGTTCGGGCCCGGCTTCCAACGCCTGTTGTGATAAGGATGCCGCCTTTTCGGTTTCATTCTGGCTTAGGGCGATCTGCCCGAGACGCGCCAAAATCCCCGCCGTTTGAGCCGGTGCGGATTGCAAAAGATCCTGTGCATCCCCCACCCGACCCTGGCCCAAAAGGGCATCGGCATGATAGGCCATCACATCAAGATCGCGCGCCAGATCGGGGGCAGCCGCCTCCACAAGCCCCAATGTCTTGGGAAATTCCCCGCCCAGATTATAAACGCGCATCAAAGGAACCAGATATTCGGATGGCGTAGCCCCCGCCTCCTTTGCACGTTCATATTCTTTTCCGGCCGCCATGATCTGGTAATTCTGCAGATAAAGCCGGCCCAGCAAAAGCCGGGCGGGGATAAAATCCGCCTTTTCCTGCAAGGCATTTTTCAGTTCGATGACAGCGGCATTGTATTTTTCGGATTGAAATTTTTCCAAGCCTGATTCGTAATATTTTTCGGCCCGCTGCTGTGGGTCAGCGGGCGAACAAGCCGAAATCGCGGCCAGGCTGATCAAAAAAAACCCGTGTTTCAATAATTTTGAGACTGTCATCTTCGACCCTTTATTCCCCGATTCGGATAGGATCCGCAGGCTTTGAAAACTGCGGCCCCTTTTTCGCCCCACGCGATCCTGTGACCCTGTGATCCGTGCAGCAACCAACTCTAGCATAGACTGAACCATCTCACAGCAAAGACTTGTCCAAGCGCCAAGCACTTTATTTTAAATGTTGTGAAAGACTTGCGTTCAGACCAAAGCTGTAGAACTGTGTAAAAAGGGAACAAAGGGCAGGAGGACAGCGCAGGATGATCCATTTCTGGACATTCGCACTCACGGCTGTGGGTTTTATCGCGCTGGCCCTGCTTTTGCTGAGAAGGGGATGGCGGCAAAGGCAAAGCCGCCTGTTTGCCATGGCCGCCTTCATCCATGGTTTATGGGCCGCGAGCCAGATTTATGGCACATTCCCCTTTTCAACCCATCTGGCCTGGCTGCTTTACACGGCGCATTTTTTGGGTTGGGCCCTTTTTCTGGTCAGCCTTTTGCCCCAATCTTCCGAACAATCTTCGGGTCAATCCTTGGGGGGGCTCCAAAGGATCGTCGGGCTTTTGGCGCCGATTTTGATTCTATCCAAAATCATCAGCCTGCTGGGCTTTGGGATTGCCCCCGCGCTTTTGGGTCAGATCATTTATATCCTCGATCTTTCCAGCATGATTTTAGGCCTCGCGGCCCTTGTGGGGGTGTTTCAGGCCACCAATGATTATGAACGCTGGCATCTGAAATTCATCTGCATTCCCCTAGGAGTAGCCTTTGCCTATGATCTGGTGGTGCATGCCCAGATTTTTGCCATGGGCGATATGAACACGGCCTATCATAATATTCGCGGCCTGCTGAACCTTGCCATCGTGCCCTTTTTATTCATCAGCGCGGCGCGCTATAAATTCTGGCGCGATCCCTTTTTCGTCTCACGGCAAGCGGTTCTTTATTCCCTCACCCTGATCGGTGTAGGTTTTTATCTGCTGCTGGTGGCGGCTGCGGCCCTTATTTTACCCGAATTGTCCGAAGATGCCGCCCTCCCCTTGCAGATCGGTTTGTTTTTCTTTGCCCTGATGATGTTGTTGTTCTTTTTATCATCGGGCAGCGCCCGGGCGCGTATCAAGCTTTTTGTCGCCCGGCATTTTTACAGCCGCAAATATGATTATGCCCATGAATGGCGTCGCCTGATGGGAACTTTGGCCACCGATGGGCGCAATAACAGCTCTTTGGAATATCGGATCATCAAGGCCTGTGCTGAAATTCTGGAAAGCCCCGGTGGCGCTTTATGGGTTTTGGAACAGGATCGCCCGCGCTTGCAGGCAACATGGAATTTCCGGCCCGCAGCCCATAGCCCTCATCCTGTATCCATTGATCTGTTCCAGGATGATCAGGGCGCCCTTCATTGCCTTTATGACCAGCGTTTGGCGCAAAGCCCCTTTCATGAAGATCGGGCGGCATGGATTGTCATTCCCCTGCCCCATCTGCAAAATCTGAATGGTTTTCTCATCCTCACTTATCCTCGTGTGGCCAATAAAATCGATGTGGAAGATGAAGATCTGCTGCTTTTGGTGGCACAACAATGCGCAAGCTTTCTGGCGGAATCAAAAGCCGCGGCCATCCTGGAGGAAAACCGGCAATTTGCCCGTTTCAATCGGCAATATGCCTTTGTCGCCCATGATCTTAAAAATATCATCAGCCAGCTTTCCCTGATGCTGAAAAATTTTGATAAGCATTCCGCTAATCCGGAATTTCAGCGTGATATGCATGAAACCATTCAGCATAGTGTGGAGCGGATGCAAAAGCTGATCACCCGCCTCACCCAAGTGGAAGCGGGCAAGGGATCGGCCGAAGAGCCCGAGGAAATTGCGGTTTATCCGATCTTGCAGCATGAATTGGCCAAGCGTGCCGAAAATGGCGGTGGCAAAGCGTTGCTGAAAGCCGATATTGCCGCGCACAATTTGATGCTTCATGTGCCGAAGGAACGGTTTTGCGCCACCATCGGCCATTTATTATCCAATGCCTTTGAAGCCGGTGATGTTAAAGACGAGGTTGAGGTTTCCCTCGATCTGATTGGCGACAAGATCATCATCGACATCACCGATCATGGGGCCGGGATGAGCCCCGAATTCATTCGCGATACCCTTTTTGTGCCCTTCCGATCCACAAAACGCAGCGGCTTTGGCGTTGGTGCCTTTCAATGCCGGGAGTTTGCCCGAGAACAAGGGGGCGATCTGGATGTGATCAGCAGCCCCGGTTCCGGCACCACCATGCGGCTCAGCTTTCCTGCACTTTTGTAAACTTTTAGCAAACCCGGTTATGATGAGATATGGTCTCAATTTATGAATGAATCAACGCGAACATTGCTAATCGTCGATGATGATCCGGGCATCAGGGGGCAATTGAAATGGGCCTTCGATGATCTGGAATGCACCTTATGCGCTGATCGCCCAAGCGCCATCAAAGCTGTGCGAAAAGAAGCCCCTGCCGTGGTTTTGCTCGATCTTGGGCTGCCCCCCGATACGGATGGCCCCAGCGAGGGTTTATCGGCTTTGCGCGATATTCTGGCTGCCAGCCCCGATACCAAAGTGATCATCATGACCGGGCAGAAGGAACGCTCCTATGCTCTGAAATCGGTCTCGCTTGGGGCTTATGATTTTTATGAAAAGCCATTGGATGTGGATGAATTGCGGTTGATCGTGCATCGGGCCTTGAAGCTTTATGATCTTGAGCAGGACAATCGCCGTTTGCAGCTTGAAAGTCAGGCCAATGCGATCCCCGGCCTGATCACCGCAAGCGCCAAGATGAAATCGATCGGCGATCAGATCATGCGTCTGGCGAAAACCGATGTCTCGGTTTTGATCATCGGTGACAGCGGCACGGGCAAGGAATTGCTTTCCCATGGGGTGCATAGCCTGAGCCGTCGCAGCAAGGGCCCGTTCATCGCAATCAATTGCGCGGCCATTCCTGAAAATCTTTTGGAATCCGAACTCTTTGGCTATGAACGCGGGGCCTTCACCGGGGCCCATAAAACAACCATCGGCAAGATCGAACAGGCCCATGAAGGGACTTTGATGCTCGATGAAATCGGCGATCTGCCTTTGTCCTTGCAGGCCAAGCTTTTGCGGGTTTTGCAAGAAAAAACCATCGAGCGGGTGGGCGGCAGAAAGCAGATCGCCATCAATTTCCGCATGGTGTGCGCCACCAATTGCGATCTGGAAAAAGCCATTGCCGAAGGCCATTTCCGCGAAGATCTCTATTACCGGGTTGGCGAGGCTGTGGTGCAGGTGCCCCCATTGCGGGATCGCCCGGAAGATGCCCTGCTCATCGCCCATCATTTTCTCGACACATGGAGCCATGAACAGGGGCTGAAAAACCCCGGTTTTGCCAGTGATGGATTGGCTGCGATCTCGCATTATCACTGGCCCGGCAATGTGCGCGAATTGCAAAGCCGGATCAAACGGGCTCTTGCCACCGCCAATGGCCGGATTTCGGCGAGTGATCTTGATCTTGCCGAAAGCCCCGATGAACAGATTTTGACTATTAAAATGGCCCGCCAGAAAGCCGAGCTGGACTCGATCCAAAGAGCCATGGCCCAAACCGACGGCAATATATCCGAGGCCGCGCGCCTCCTTGATGTGAGCCGCCCCACCTTATATCAATTGCTCAATGAGCATGGCTTGCGATAAAGCGAGCATCCCTTAAATCACCGCTAAAAGGCGAAGGGCGCAGCCGGGGTTGAAGCGGCGCGCCCTTCTTCTCAGGAGTTCCCCCTCCCGATTGCTTAGCTCAAAATCATGCCGCACCCTTTTTGAGCCTCTGGCCCAACCGGCTGCGACGACCACCCAAAAAGCCCAGCAGGATCAGGCCAAAACCCAGAAAAACAAGGGTCGCGGGCAAAGGGACTGCTGTGATGGTGGAAGTGGTTGGCGACAAAAACACGGACGCATGGGACAAAGCATTGACCCGATTATTTCGGCCACCCCCCGAAAGAGCCGGGGACAAAGCAAAATCACCCCCGCGCACCGAGATCAGATCATCGAAGAAAAAGGCGCTGAATCCATTGCCATGCTTGAAACTGATGACGAAAGGACCAGCAATCGATGCCGCATCATCCCAAAGCGACCAGGTGCCGCTGGTTTGATCATTGCTGGCGAGGAATGCAGGGGCATTCCCATCGCTTTTGCCGAAAAAGATCCAATCCGTAGCGCCGAAAATATCCTCATCATTGAGCAGTAACAAAAGAGGATCGCCATCACCTTTGGCATCATTCCCCGCCAAGCGCCCGATACAGCTTTTAAAATTGACGACCGCCCCGCTGGCTTCATGCGCCGTGACGGTGGCATTTCCACAGCTACCATCGCCAAGCCCACCCGCAACGATCTCGGCAGCCTGGCTTTTGATCGGGTTTAAGCCGAGCCCTATAATCAGGGCAGCCAAAAGATAGAGGGACGAGCCCCGCAATCCTTTTGCCGATCCATTGCCGATTATTGCGCGCATCTGTTGCATCATTTTGCCATTTCATGGATAGTCGTTTGCTGGAAAAAAGCAAATCTCATGCCATTATAGAAAATACTATAAACCCTTCATGACCCATAGTTTTTTAAATCACACTTAAGTCATGACTATAAAATGTCAGAAAATATAACACATTTTTGTCGATGCCGCGTTCTTTTGTAAAATTTACGGACAACCTGCTCCCGCTTATTGCCACAGCCTCTTGAAAACTCATCAGTGAGAATAAAACGGTCTGATAGGCAAACGGCATGGAGCATTTTTTTCTATCCTAAAAAAGGAGGCGCATCCCAAATCCCCCCCATGGCCGAGATATTACAGAATAAAAACAAGGATGAGCATCACAGCCAACCAGCCGATCAGGCTGCCCACGAGCCAGATCAGAAAAGCTGTGCGACGGCTGAACACAGAAAGAGCCTGTCTTTTCGATGGTTTTTCCATAAATCATGATCCAGACATACAGAAAATTCAAACGAGGATGCGGACGTCATGTGTATGCCACAATCATTAATTATGCATATCCTGTGCCAGCCCATGAATGAGCACATCATATAATACAAAAATATTTGTGGATAATGGTGCCGAATCGCGATAAAATGGTAAGCTTTAGAGTGGTTGTCTGATCAGGCAAGGCCGATCATAAAACGCGACAAGGCGAATAAAGAACAGGGGATAAATTTCATGGCGCAGATCACAATCCTGACCTGCGGTCTTTTAAGCGCCGCAGCGGGTGCCGTACTTGCCTTTTTCATGACCACGATCTTTGATACAAACCTGTTCATCTGCATGATCGCCGCAAGCTTGGGAGCCGTGATCGGCAGTCTTTTGGGTTGGACTATTCTAAGGCATTTTCTGGGGGAATTTTCTGAGCCGTTTTCTGACAGCGCCGATCATATCCGGCCAAATCATTGATGAACGCAATAATATCTGAAACCACCTCATCCCGCTGAAGATCGCGCAAAAGCAGATGATAACCATCGGCATAGCGCCGGATGATGCGCTGCTCTGCCGGGATCATGTGGGCGATGGCCTCAATGGCCTCGATAGGCAGGATCTCGTCTTTCTCGCCAATCAGCACAAGGGTCGGCACATCCAGCGTGCGCGCCGCCTGCATCGCCTGTTCCATCAGGGAAACAAGCCCATAAATCGCATCCACCCGCGTCGCCTTGATCACATGTGGATCGCGCCCCATTCTGATCAAAGCCTCGCGATTATCCGATGCCACGCGCTTTAACCCCTGCCCGGTCAGTTCCCATCCGGGGGCGATATGGGCGGCCAGCCATAAGCTCATCCGATAGAATAACGGCATCTCCGACCAGCCCCAGGCAGCGGGAGATACCAGCACCGCGCCATCGGCCTTTGGGCTCTTTTCATTCTGAGCCAAGGCCAGAACCGACACCGCCGCCCCCATGCTTTCCCCCAGTAAAATCACCGGAAGATCAGGATGGCGGGCTTTCAAAAGGCCGATCAGGGCTTGGGCATCGGCGCGCAAGGCATCCGCCCCCGCCCAAATTCCGGCCTGCGGATTTTCACCAAAACCCCGCTGATCATAGGCATAAACCCGCACGCCCCGATCAGCCAGCAAGGGTGCCGACCAATCAAAGGCAGCGCGATAATCATTGAACCCATGCAAGGCCAGCACCACAGCGCAGCTTGGCGGTGCCGCCCGATCATGATCAGGCCAGATTCTGAGTGGCAAAGCGCGGCCATCCGGGGTCTGATAAATCTCATCCTCTATGCTGCCCGCCATGGGCACGGAAGGCGGCTGAAAGGGCTGCACCACAGGGGTACAGGCCACCGCCATCAGCCACCCGCCCAAGAGAAAAAGACGCACCATCCCCCTCATATCAATGATTTTTCCCATATATTTCACAGGCATTGACTGATGATTTGCGTAAAAAGCCACATTGTCATAAAGAATGAAGACCCTATATCTTGTAGCGCAGCCCTTGACCCATAGGATAGTCCGGGCCTATCCGATCCTTCGCTTTCCATCCATTTTATCAGGTGAGTTCCCCGTGCAAACACCTCATCAGCAAAATTTGTTATCCGCCGATCTGATGGATGCCCAAGCGCTGAAGGCGCATTTTCTTGATGTGCGAAAAGCCACCGAGACTCTGGCCGCTCCCCTTTCGGCGGAAGATGCACAAATCCAATCCATGCCCGATGCCAGCCCGGCAAAATGGCATCTGGCCCACAGCACCTGGCTGTTTGAAACCTTTATTCTTAAAGCCTATGATCCCGATCATCCGGTGTTTGACGAGGATTTCCACTATCTGTTCAATTCTTATTATGAGGCCGAAGGGCCGCGCCACCCACGCCCGCAACGCGGGCTTTTGAGCCGCCCCTCTTTGCAAACGGTGATGGATTATCGCCGGGCAACCGATCATCGCATGGCGGATTTTCTCGATCAAATGAGCGCGCATCCCCAATGGCCGCGCATCGCCGCTTTGATCACATTGGGCTGCCATCATGAACAACAGCATCAGGAATTGCTGCTCACCGATATCAAACATGCCCTGTCGTGCAATCCCACGGCCCCCGCCTATGCCCATTCCTTCCCCAAAATGATCACCAAAGCCCCCGAAGCGCGCTGGATAAAAATGGCGGGCGGCCTCAAAAAAATCGGCCATGATGGCACTGGTTTTGCCTTTGATAATGAAGGCCCGCAGCACCAGGTCTGGCTTCATGATCATGCGTTGCACAATCGTCTTGTCACCACTGCCGATTATCTGCAGTTCATCGAAGATGGTGGCTATCGCACCCCCACCCTGTGGTTGTCCGAAGGATGGGATTGGGTGAACCATGAACATGCCAGCGCCCCCCTTTACTGGACCCAAAGCAAAGACGGCGACTGGAGCATTTTCACCCTTTATGGCCGCCAGCCGATCAATTGGGCGGAGCCGGTTTGTCATCTCAATTTCTATGAAGCCGATGCGTTTGCCACATGGGCCGGGGCCCGCCTCCCGCGCGAGGATGAGCTTGAATGTGCCACGCTTTTAGCGATGCAAGATGATGATGAGGCCAAACGCAAAGCCGCGATCATTGCCAGCCACCGGCTGCACCCGGCGCCTGCGCAACTGCCGCACAATCGCCGCTCGGATGCCGATGATAACCCATCCTTTCTTCAGCTTGCGGGCGAGGTTTGGTCCTGGACATCTTCCTCTTATGGCCCCTATCCGGGCTTTCGCCCCTCCCCCGGCGCGATTGGCGAATATAATGGTAAATTCATGTGCAATCAGTATGTGCTAAAGGGGGCTTCGTGCCTGACACCCGCCAAACATTGGCGGCCCAGCTATCGCAATTTCTTTCCCGCCCATGCCCAATGGCAATTCACCGGATTAAGACTGGCCAAGGATATCTGATGCAAAAAAAGACGACGCAAGCGACCAAAAGCCCGGTTCATTTCATTGATCTGGCGCCCGAAGCTGAGTCTTTTGAACAGGCTGCCCTTGCGGGCCTGAAGGCTGCCAAAAAAACGATCCCGGCAAAATTTTTCTATGATGCCCATGGCTCGCGCCTGTTTGAAGAAATCTGCAAGCAGCCGGAATATTATCCCACCCGCACGGAATGCCGCCTTTTGCGCGACCATGGCAAAGACATCGGCGCGGCTGTGGGTCCTGATGCTCTGGTCATCGAATTTGGTGCGGGTGCCCTAGAAAAAGTGCGGCTTTTGCTCGATGGGCTCGATAATCCCGCCGGTTTTGTTGCCATCGATATTTCAGGGGATCATCTGCTTTTGGCGGCCCAAGAACTGGCGTCTGAATTAGCATCTGCAAATCCCGATCTGAATATCACCGCCATCTGTGCCGATTATACAAGGCTCGATGCCCTGCCCGCCCCCCTCAACACCACGCCCCATAGAAAGCTGGGCTTTTTCCCCGGCTCCACGATTGGTAATTTCAGCCGCGATGAAGCCGTGGGTTTTTTGAAAATCATGCATCATCTGCTGGGCCCCGATGGGATGCTGGTGATCGGTGTGGATCTGAAAAAAGATCCGGCTATTCTTGATGCTGCTTATAATGATGCGATGGGGATCACCGCCCAATTCAATCTCAATGTGCTGCGGCGATTAAACACCGAATGCGGGGCCAATTTCGATCTCGATGCCTTTCGCCATGTGGCTTTTTACAATCCCGATCAAAGCCAAGTGGAAATGCATATCGAAAGCCTGCGCGATCAAAAGGTGATAGTGGCGGGCACGGTGATCGATTTCAAGGCGGCTGAGCGCATCCACACAGAGATAAGCTGCAAATACAGCATCGGGGAGTTTGCCGATCTGGCCCGCTCAGCAGGCTGGGCCCCGCAACAGGTGCTGACCGATGATCAATCCCTGTTCAGCCTGCATATTCTGCGCATCTGAAGATCAGGCCGCCAAAGCCGCATAGCGCCGCACATGATAATCGCGATCGCCAAACAGGGCATTGATCATGTGCAGGCGTTTGAAATAGGTCCCCACATTTAATTCTTCTGAAACGCCCATGCCGCCATGCAATTGCACGGCATTGGCAAGGATCATGCTGCCATTGCGGCTGATTTCCGCCTTGGCAGCAGAAACCGCCCGGGCCCGTTCAACGGGGTTATCCTCGCCAATCCGCATGCTGGCAACATAAACCAAAGAGCGGGTTTGTTCCTGCGCAATCACCATTTCAGATAAGCGATGCTGCAAAGCCTGAAAGCTGGCGAGCGGACGGCCAAACTGGCTGCGCTGCAACAAATAAGCACGGGTGGCTTCCACCGCCGCATCGATGATCCCCATCGCCTCGGCACAAAGGGCGGCGGCCGCGCGATCCAAAAGGGCGGATAAAAAAGGCAGTGCCCCATCCTCGGGGCCCAGCAGGGCTTCGGGATCAAGCTTCACATCATCAAACACAATATCGCTCACGCGCCCGCCATCGGTGCTGGGCACGGTGCGAATCTGCACCCCGGGGGCCTTGCTATCCACCAGAAAACAGGAAAGCCCGCGTTCATCGGTGCGCCCACCGGCGGTGCGCGCCGGCACGACCAGAAGATCCGCCACATCCCCATTGAGCACGATGCTTTTTGCCCCCGAAAGGCGCCATCCCTTGCCGCTGATGCTGGCGGCAGTCGAAACATCGGCCAGATCATAACGGGCCTGTGGTTCCACAAAAGCAAGGCTGGCAAAAAGATCACCGGCCATGATGGGGGGCAGAAACCGCGCCCGTTGCTGTGCCGAACCCATGGCCTCGATCGCCCGACCCGCCATAAGAATGGTTGAAAGATAAGGTAGAAGCACCAGCCCCTGGCCAAATTGCTCCATCAAAAGCATGGTGTCGATGGCTGTGCCCCCTAAACCGCCCACCTCATCACCCCCGGCGGAGGCATCGGTTGCGGCCTCGGCAAAGGGCAAGGCCAGCCAGCCCAATTCAGCGAATTTCGCCCAATGATCACGAGAAAATCCTTCCGGCGAGGCGGCCAGCGCCCGGCGTTTTTCAAAGGAATATTGTTCCTTGATGAATCGCGCCGCCCCCGCTTGAAGCATTTTCTGTTCATCGTTCAAGGAAAAATCCATAACATCACCTGTCTGGTCTATAAAAAACACAGCGCCCTTTTAAAAAAGCACAGCCGCAATCGTGATTGTGCACGCCAGAAAACAGATGGCAACCTGCCGCTTGCCTCAGGGGAGATATATCGTCATAAACTGTTATGATTTCGTCCTCTTGTGAAATCCATGCTCACTGCCAATCTGAATGCACAAGCCTGATCATAAGCCTTCGCCAGCAAGACCAAACAAACGGATGATCGCTATGGCCATCAAATCCCCCTGTATCGACCGTTGCAGGCTGGAGCCTGATTTGGGGCTGTGCATCGGCTGCTGGCGCACGGATCAGGAAATTGAACATTGGGCGCGGCTGAAGCCTGCGCAAAAACAGCAGATATTGGCCATGCTGCCCCGCCGCCGCCCCGGCCCCGCGGCCCGAGACCGATCATGACCGGTGGCGATCTCCCCTTTGCCAGCCTGTCTGACGCACTGGTGATCGTGCTGGCCCTTGTGTTCAATCTGATCTTTTGCAGTTCCAGCCGTATCAGCCGGGTTTTTTCTTTCCCCATGACATGGGCGAGCGGGCTGATCGCGAAGATGGAAAGCCGCTATAATCAACCAAGCCATGATGACAGGATGCGCCGCGCCGATTCTTTGTCGGTGGCTATGTTCCTGCTGATTTTCGGGCTTTTATGCGGCTTTCTCTTGAGTTTTGCGCTCGCGCAGTTTCCTTATGCCTGGATTATCAAAGCGATGTTTCTGGCATCCCTGATCAATTTACGGCCCATGCTCGAACGCTTGCGCCTGATGGCCAACAGCCTTGCTTTGGGCCTTGAAGAAGGCCGTGCCATGCTCACCCTGCTCACCGGCCGCGATACCAGCCGCATGAACGAAAGCGCTCTTGCCGCCGCCGCCATCGAAAGCGGGGCCATGGGTTTTGTGCAGGGCCATATTGCCCCGATCCTGTGGTTTGTCCTGGGCGGGTTTCCGGCCCTCATCGCCTATAAGCTTTTGGATACCGCCAGCATTATGATTGATGAGCAATCCGATCATGCGCGCAGCTTTGGCACCTATCCCCGCGCCTTTTCCGCCGCATTTCTGCTGCCCGCCACCGTGCTTTCAGCGCCCTTTCTGCTTTTGGGCAGCCTTGTTCTTTGGCCCGGGCGCACGCTCCAGTCCTTGCGCATCCTGTGTCGCAATCACCGCTATGCCTGGCCCGTTTTCAGCCCGGCCATCGCGGTTTTCAGCGGCAGCTTAAGTGTGCGGCTTGGGGGGCCTGTCTGTATCGGCAGCCATCAGCGCAAGGGTGATTTTTTCGGAGCCCAGCTTGCTGAACCCGGCATCAGGGACATTACAATCTCAAGAACGTTATATGCTTTATCCTGCACCATTCTCGTTTTAATGTTGTTTATTCTTGAATATGTTGCATCTTTTATTTCTTTATAGTTGATATTTCAGTTTATTTTCTCATAGATAGGGCCCTTCATCAAAACAGGCGGGGGGCGCCTTTATGGATGCTGCTAATGCGCTCCATGCGGGGCTGAACCTCCTTGTCTGGATCATTGCTGCGCTGATCCTGCTGTCTGGCCTTGATGATCTGTTCATCGATCTGGCGACCCATTATCGCAGCCTGTCGCGCTCTCTCACCATTTACCGGAAATCTGCCCGCGCCAATTCGCAAAGCCTTCCTGTGCAAAAACAAAAGCCAATCGCTATTTTTCTGCCGGCATGGAATGAAAGCGATGTGATAGCGCCAATGCTGAAACGGCTTCGGCGCAGCCTGCGCTATGATCATTATGTTGTGTTCTTAGGCGTTTATCCCAATGACCGTGAAACCGCTATCAGGGCACGGGCGGTGGATCGCGAGCAGAGCTGGCTGAAAATCCTGTGTCTGGATCATGATGGCCCCACCAGCAAAGGCGATTGCCTGAACCATCTATGGCGGGCGCTGATCGCCGATCCGGCCTATGACGATTTCCAGCAGATCATTTTGCATGATGCCGAAGATGTGGTGCATCCCGATGAATTACAGCTTTTCAATTATCTGGCCGATCGGGCCGATCTTATCCAATTGCCGGTGATCCCGCTGCCGCCGCCCCTTCGCAGCCTTGTGGGCGGGCATTATCTGGATGAATTTGCGGAATCCCATCAAAAAGATCTGGTCCTGCGGGAATGGATGGCAGGGGGCATCCCCTGCGCAGGCGTTGGCTGCGCCTTTTCGCGCAAGGCCTTAAGCCATATCGCCCAAATATCAAAGGCGCCGGGGCCGTTCCCCCAACACAGCCTGACCGAGGATTATGAACTGGCTTTGATGCTTTTAAAGCTGGGCTATAACAGCATTTTCGTGCGGCTGCCCGAATCCGATGATCAACGCGCGGTGATCGCCACGCGGGAATATTTTCCCACGGCTTTCAAGGCGGCGGTCAGCCAGAAATCCCGCTGGCTGATCGGCATCGTTTTGCAATCCTGGAAAAGTCAGGGCTGGCCCGGATCTTTGGCCATGCGCTATATGCTGATGCGGGATCGCAAGGCCATTCTCACCGCCTTCATGGGGGTGGCGGCTTATGTCATATTTCTGGCTTTGGTCCTTTATGAAGGGGCAAGGCACGTCCATCTAGCCGATATGCCGACGATCATCGAGCCCCACTCCCCCTTGATGATGCTGCTTTTTTTGAATGCCGGGCTGCTGATCAATCGCGCCGGGCATCGCGCTTTTTATACCGGCAGGCTTTATGGCTGGCAGCAGGGGTTTTTATCCATCCCCCGGGTATTTATCGGCAATCTGGTGAATTGCGCGGCCGCATGGCGGGCTTTGCGGCTTTATCTGGTGCATCTTTTTTATGGCACGCCCCTGCAATGGGAAAAAACCACCCATCTGTTTCCCGATGATCTGGCCGATGATCTGGCCGATGATCTGGCCGGAAATCTAAAAGAACAAGCGGATCATGAGGGCGGGCGATGATCCTTATCCGCCTCCTGTTCATCGCCTTTTGCTGGCTGCTGTCTTTTCCTGCAGTGGCCCAGATCGAGGTCAGGGTGAAGCCGCAAAACCCGCCCCTTTCTCCCCATCAGGCGGCAACGGAAGCCTATCAGGCGCTGAATGCAGGGGATCAGGCCATGGCTGCCGATTTCCTGGCTTTGGCGATTGAACAAACAGCAGATGAGGCGCGCCGCCATCAATGGGCGCTGGATCTGGGCCATATTCAATCCGCCCTTGATCGCCATGCCCAAGCGGCGCAATCCTTTCTTCTGGCTTTTTCCATTCGCCCCGAAGCCGAAAGTTTGGCATCCGCAGGCTATGCCCTTCTGGCCGCTGGCGATCAGCCTGCCGCCCGGGATGTTTTTGCACAATTGGTGGAAAAAGCCCCTGATCATCCGGTTTATCATCGGCAATTGGCCTATTTATGCCGTAATGATGGGGATATGGCCTGCGCGCGTACCCATTTCACCACGGCCCTCGGCCTTGATCACGATCCCCTGATTTTAGAGCAAACACGGCGCGAAATGCGCGCCCTTGATCGCATTTTCTGGGGATCGGCGAGCCTGTTATGGCGCACGGATGGCCCCGATGATGAAAGCCTGTTTCTGGGGGATCGGGTTCTGAGCCAAAGTCAGGGGATCATCGAAGCCAATGGCCGCCTGCCCCTGTGGCTGGGATCGCCCGATCGCTGGATAGCCGGATTTGCGCGGCTTTTATGGTCGGTTGATGGGGCCGATCCCTTACCACAGGCCAAAAGCGAACAGGCGGGCTTTGGTTTTAAACTGAAGCCTTTTGCCTCTCAGGCCATCATAGTGGGCGCAGAACGGCTTGTGTCGGTAGGGGATTTCGCCCGGGATGATTGGTTGTTTCGGATCTCTGGCTCATGGGGGGCGGGCTATGAACGGCCCGTGGCGCATCAGGGGCCATCCTGGCTTTTCTGGTCGGTTTTTGGCGATATTGCAGGGATTGGGATTGAAAAAACCGATTGGCAGATCAGTGGCGAAGGGCGCATCGGCCGATCCTGGCAAAAAAACCGCTTCATCCTCACCCCGCATCTGCTTTTATCGGGCCTGTGGCAGGATGACAGATCAGGGCAAAACTCGCTTTTAGAAGGCGGACCGGGGCTGACGATTGCCCTGCCCTTTGGCGGATCGGCGCGCCAAGCCCCGGCGCACAAGATCGAACTGACCACGCAATTGCGGATCAATCTGGCGGGCACATCCGATAATGATGAAGGGCTGAGCATCATTTTAAGCGTCAGCTTTTAACCCGAACCCCACTGAACAGGCTCTAAAAAATCAGCCATCATGGCCATAAAGGCGGGGGCATGAAGCCGGGCTTTGATCGGCTTTTTCTTCAGCCCGCAAAATCAGATCGGCCTTTCGCTCCAAAAGATCAACCAGCATGGCCTGATCAGAACCATCCAGCCCTTCCAAAACATAGCGCAGCCGCAAAAGTGCCGTGTTCATGCGCTTCGCGTTCTTAGGCTCCGTGCTTTTTCCCATAGACCCCCCACCTGATGATACCCCAGAAAAAGACCCCCTCAAAAATCCGATGGCGCATCATCCCCGCTCAAAGGGGAACCGCTGACCTCCAGCGCGATCCAGCCATCGTGATCTTTAACGAAACGCGCCGTTTGATAGCGCGAAACCGTTTGCCCTTCATCATCAAACCAAACCCGCAGATCACACACGAACCCGGGCTTTTCAACCGCCTTGATACAGGCAATCTTTTCCACCCGCTGATAGGCCAAGGGCTTCCCCGAAAACACAGAATTGGAAACTGCAAGGCCCGCATCCTCAAGCGCTTTTTCAAGGGCTTTCAGGCCCTGGCTCAGGCTGCTTTGCGCCCGATCCAAAAGATGGCAGGGCAAGGTGAAACGCTCCCGGCTTTCCCGGCCATCCATGCGATTGATGATGATTTCCATCGAGGTGCACTTGCGGCTTTCCTCAGCGGATTGATCAGAACCCGCTTCAGGGCCAGTGTTCAGGTCGCCATCAGCAATGGAATCGGCGGCCCTCTCGTCCTCATCCCTGTTTGAGGCAAAGGCCATGGCGATCAGCTCATAATGATCCGAAAGCGCCTGATCGATGGCGGCCGCATCCGGGGCGCCTTGATCATCCGCCCCCATACAGGCCGATGTCAAAAAAACCGAGCCGATGATCAGGGCCCATAATGCCCCTGTTTTCCGGTTTTTCATGCCACCTCCTGCTTGGTTTTGAGAAAGCGCAGATCGGGATAATCATCCTGACCCTTGTTCAGATGCCAGCTATTGCGCGCCAGATAAACCGGATGGCCGGTATGATCCTCGGCCAAAGAGGCGCGATTGGCTTCCATGAACTGCTTCAGCAATTTGGGATCATCCCCAACCACCCAGCGGGCCGTATAAAGCTCGGTCGGCTCGAAACGCACGGGAATATTATATTCCGTATCGATGCGTGCGGCCAGCACATCAAATTGCAGGCTGCCCACCACCCCCACGATCCAATCGGCCCCCAGATAGGGCTTGAAAACCGAAGCCGCGCCTTCTTCTGCCAATTGCTCCAAAGCACGGGCCAGATGCTTGGCGCGCATGGGATCAATGGGGCGCACCCGCTGCATCAATTCGGGAGCAAAGCTTGGGATGCCGGTGAAGCGGATGTCTTCGCCCTCGGTCAGGCTATCCCCAATTTTATAGCCACCATGATTGGGAATGCCGATGATATCACCGGCCACAGCGGTTTCCGCCAGCTCGCGATCCTGCGCCAGAAAAAGCTGGGCATTATGCACCGATATGGTTTTACCCGAGCGCACATGGCGCAGTTTCATCCCCCGCTTGAAACGGCCTGAGACCAGCCGCACAAAGGCCATGCGATCCCGATGCTTGGGGTCCATATTGGCTTGAATCTTGAAAACGAAACCGGAAAATTTGGCCTCGACAGGCTCGATCCGGCGTTCAATGGCCTTATGCGAACGGGGGGGGGGTGCAAAATCCCGCAGGCCCGACAACAGATCGCGCACGCCAAAGCTGTTTAAGGCACTGCCGAAAAAAACCGGGGTCAAATGCCCTTCCAGATAGGATTGCAGATCAAAAGGCTTGCACAGGCCCCGCACCATGTCCACCTGCTCGCGCAGGGTTTGAAGGCTATATTCCGGCAGATAATCGGCCAGGCGCGGATCATCAAGCCCGGAGAGGGAAATCCCTTCAGACCTGATATTCTTATCGGCGGCCTGCATCAAAATCAGGCGATTATTAATCAGATCATAGCAGCCCTTGAAATCACGCCCCATACCGATCGGCCAGGATGCCGGCGACACATCAAGCGCCAGCGTTTGTTCCACCTCATCAAGCAAATCAAAAGGATCGCGGGCTTCGCGGTCCATCTTGTTGACAAAAGTGGCAATCGGCATATCGCGCAGGCGGCACACCTCGAACAATTTGCGGGTTTGGGTTTCAATCCCCTTCGCCGCATCCAGCACCATCACCGCGCTATCGACCGCTGTCAGCACCCGATAGGTATCTTCGGAAAAATCCTCATGGCCCGGGGTATCCAGCAGATTGAAGGTGCAGCCTTCCCAATCATAGGTCATCACCGATGAAGCAACGGAAATGCCACGCTCCTGCTCCACCTTCATCCAATCGGATCGCGCCCGGCGCCGCTCGCCACGGGCGCGCACTTCACCGGCAAGCTGAATGGCTCCGCCAAAAAGCAGAAGCTTTTCGGTGAGCGTGGTTTTCCCGGCATCGGGATGCGAGATGATGGCAAAGGTGCGGCGATTGCCAATATCTTCGGTCAGAGTCATGAGGGTTCGTCCTTTCACATCTGCGCGCAATTTAAGGACTTTGCACAAATATGAAAGGGCCGTTTGTCGTTTCAGCCGCGATTAAAGCCTTCGGCGGCTTATTTCACCGTGATGGTGATGGGTTTCGAGACAATGGGCGGATCAATAGGCACATGATTGGCATCCCCCAAAACAAGCTGCAAACGATACTCACCCGGTTCCAGATCCAGAGTCGTCTGCGTTTGCCCGCCGCCAAAATGGCGATGCTGATCATCGGCGGGGATGGGATAGGCCATATCCTCATCGGATAAGCTCGCATTGATCAGCAAATGATGATGGCCCGTGCCTTCTTTATCCACACCTGCCGGAGCCACGCCATAATTCTTCAGCCCAAAGACCACTTTCACCGGGCTTTCAACAACCGCCCCATCTTCCAGATTGACGATATAAACCTTGGGCTTTTCCTTGTGATCATCGGCCATCGCCACAGATGATCCAAAGCCCCCGGCCATCAGGGCCGCCACGGCTATAGGGGCGAGATGTGCTTTTAACGACGATAGCATAACAATCCTCCTGCAAGATGAAAAAGCCTCAAAGCTTATACACATATAGGCTATGGTTGACCGCCCTGATCATAAGCAAGGCCACATCATAAGCAAGCTTTGGCCTTCGTCGGGCTTTGCCCAAATTCCCGTCACATCTCGCATCAAATGCCTAAATTTTAGGCTGATTCGGAATAAAGTGAAACATTTTTGCCGCAGTGCACAAATTTAATATGTCAAATACAGAGCTTCGCGCTTAATTATCTTTCCAAAAGCAGTGGTTTTGTAAAAATACAATCGTTTGAAACCTCATAACCAAATAAAGGGGTCATAACCCCAATTCACGGAGGAAACGATCATGTCATCTGTCATCAAAAGACGAGGCCAAAGACAGTGCCAAAGACGGGGGACTCTTCTGGCCGGGGCGGCCAGCCTTGCTCTCGTCTCGGGTCTGCCCTTGGCGGTCAGCGCCCAAACCCAAGCCCAAACCGAAGCCCCTGATGAGGCTGTTGAAGAAATCGTCGTCACCGGCTCGCGCATTGCCCGCAGCAATCTCAGCAGCCCCAGCCCGGTCACCACCATCGATGCCACCGATATCAAAAGATCGGGGGAAACTGATATTTCTTCTCTGTTGCGCGAAATTCCGGCGCTCAATAGCTCTTTGCCTGCCAATCAATCTGATCAGAATGGCGCGCCTGCGGGGGTTGGTCTTCTCGATCTTCGGGGGCTTGGGAGCGAGCGGACTCTGGTTCTGATCAATGGTCGGCGCCATGTTTCAGGCGTTGCGGGCACAGCAGCGGTGGATGTGACCAGCATACCCGTCGCCCTCATCGAGCGGGTGGAAACGCTGACCGGCGGCGCATCGGCCATTTATGGTGCGGATGCCGTTTCCGGGGCGGTTAATTTCATCCTGCGCGATGATTTTGAAGGGCTTGATGTGCGCTCGCAATTCGGCATCAGCGAACGGGGCGATTCCGAAGATCTATTTTTGTCTGCAACCGGCGGCACCAATTTTGCCGATGGTCGCGGCAATGCCGTGGTCAGCGTGGAATATACCCAGACCGGCAATATCAAGGTTGAAGATCGACCCAATATCGCCGGTCTCGGCTTTGCCGCTTTCGTGCCCAATTCCCCTGAACTGGCCGCAAGGCTAGGCGTCAATCCCGATGCCGTGAATAGCTTTGCGCAAAATGCGCGGCTGCCGGTTTCCAGCCCTTTTGGCATCATCTGGCTGCAGGATCAGAATAATTTCAACGATCCCGGCTTTATCAATCTGCTTGATCCCGGTGCCACCGTTGGCGGCTTTCCCATTGCCCAGATCGTGGATGAAACCGGCACTTTGCGCGCTTTCAATCCTGCCGATATTTTCCTTGATCTGTTCAATGGCATCGGCGGCGATGCGGTGCCCGGCCTGCCCAATATCGGTTGGCTGCAGCCCAAGCTTGATCGTGTCAATGTCAATGGCAATGTGAACTATAAAGTCCTTGATCAGCTCAACTTTTTCATTGAATCGAAATTTTCCTATAACGCCACGAAATCGGTGGATCAGGTCAATGGCTTCAATGATGATATCCCCATTTCCCTCGATAATGGCTTTATCCCAACCGCCCTGCGCAGCCAGATTGATAGCCTGATCGGTCAGGGGATCACCCCGGTGCTGACGGTTTCCCGCGATAATCTCGATGTGCCCGCCCAAACCCAGGCCGATCAATACAGCTTCCGGGTGGTTACCGGCATCGATGGCGAGTTCGACAATGGCTGGAACTATGAAGTTTCGTATAATTTTGGCCGAACCGAACGCAATTTCACCAATCTGAAAACCCGCATTGAGGATCGGTTCTTTGCCGCCGTTGATTCCGTAATCGATCCCGATAGTGGCGAGGTGGTGTGTCGGTCTGATCTCGACCCTACGGCGATCCCGCCCATTTCCCCTTTCCCTGCCGCGCGGGAAGGTTTTTTAAGCTTTAATCCGGGGAGCGGGCAATGCGCGCCGATCAATATTTTTGGCGCCAATACCACGAGCGAGGCGGCAGAAGAATTCATCTTCCAGCGTTCGGTGGAAAATTCCGAGCTGACACAGCAGGTGATTTCCGGCTTTATTTCGGGTGACACCGCTGGCTTCATCGAGTTGCCGGGTGGGGCCATCGGCTTTGCAGCGGGCGCGGAATATCGCGAAGAAAAAAGCGAATTTGAACCCAATGCCTTTGAAACTGCCGGCCTGAGCTTTAATTCCGTCACCACGAGTTCCGAGCCGGTGGATGGCCGTTTCGATGTTTGGGAAGTTTTTGGCGAAGTCAATATCCCGATCATCAGCGATGTGCCTTTCATCAAGGATCTGAGCATCGATGGTGCGGTGCGCTATGCCGATTACAGCACAGTGGGATCAACCGTTTCGTGGAATGTGGGCGGCTCTTATGCGCCGGTGGATGATATCCGCTTTCGCGGCACCTTTGGCCGTTCGGTGCGCGCCCCCAATATCAACGAGCTGTTTTCACCCCCCCAACCCATTTTCATCGATGCCGATTTCGATCCCTGCAATGCCAACCGGGTCAATGCGGGAACCGAATTTCGGGCCCAGAACTGCCAGGCATTGGTGGGCGATAATTTCAATTCCACCAATTTCAATTCCGCCTTCGTCACCGGACGGGCGGGCGGCAATCCTGATCTGGCCGAAGAAGAAGCCGATACTCTGACCATTGGGGCCGTGATCACCCCGCGCTGGATTCCCGGCTTATCGGCTACGGTCGATTTTTATGATGTGGAAATTTCCGATGCCATCATCGTCGTCAGCGCTGAGCGGATCATCGAGAATTGCGTGGATGCCCCCAGCCTTGATAATGAATTCTGCGCTCTCGTCACCCGCGATCCGGTCAATCGCAATATCACTTTCTTTGAATCCGGTCAGCAGAATGTGGCGGCGTTGGAGGCCCGTGGGATCGATTTTGAAGTCAGCTACGGCTTTGATCTGGCCGATCTGGGCCTATCGGGCAATTGGGGCAGCATCGATATCCGCACCAATGGCACCCGCAATCTGCGGCGCCGGGATTTCGATTTTCAGGAATTTTCTGATCAATTCGATAATCAACTGGGGGAAAACACCTTCCCCAAATGGATTGTCAATACCACAGCCACCTGGCAGGTCGATCAATACAGCCTGTCTTGGCAAACCCGTTTCCAAAGCAGCCAGTTGCTCCCCAATGTGGAAAATCTGAGCATTGAAAGCGATCCGCTCTTTGCCGATCCTTTCAGTTCGGGCAATGCCTTTGTCCATGATCTTTCGGCCAGCTATGACATCACGGATCGCTTCCAGATTTATGGGGGGGTGAATAATATCGCCGACCGCAAGCCCTTCCTGAGCAATCTGGTAAGGCCAGTCAGCTTTGTGGGCCGATCCTTCTTCATCGGCTTTAATGGGACGTTTTAAGCCGATCCCTAAGGCCATCCGCGTCTTTTAAACAAAAAAACAGGGGAGCCCGCGCGGCTTCCCTGTTTTTATTGGCTTATCGGTTGATCAAAAGCGCGATCAGCCCTGCTCGACCCGAAAGCGCAAGCCTGCCCGCGCTTCAAGGCGCTTGATCAATGCCATGCCCATGGCGGCTGCGGGGGTCCAGATGCCGCCCTTCACATCGGAGCCATCGTGCAAAAGACAAAGGGCGGCTTCGGTGATCATTTTCGATGTAGAGCCATAGCCGGGATCGCGATCCCCACTCACCGAAACCCGCACCGATTGGCCATCATCCGTGGGCGCTATGAACAAAACATCATATGAGCCATTCTCGCGTTCCTCGCGGCTTGGCCCCTCGCCGGGCTTCAGGCCATCTTCCTTCATCATCGATTTATCTTCGGCCACGGCCTTTGCCACCGCCTCGCCCTTATCGCCGGGTCCGGTGAGGATCATCTCATCATAAGTAAAATCGCGGCCCCAAGGATGCCCCAAAAGCGCGTGGCTGCGATGCACATTGCGGGTATTGATCGGTGCCATGATGAACGGAGCGGCCCAGGATTGGCACTGTTCATCAAAAAGCGGCTTCATGCCCGAAGGCTGTTTGGGGCCATCGAAATCCGGCACCAAAGCAAAGGGATCGCGCAGTAACGCCAGAATATCGGGATTCTCCGCCGCTGCTGCCAAGGTCGCCTTCAGGCTGGCTGCCGTGCCGCCGGAAAAGCCCCCCTTCATGCTTCGCACTCGGCCATGAACCTGCCGCAAAGGTGCCCCGGTTTGCCGACGCGCTTCCGATTGCAAAAACAACACGCCCAAATCGAAAGGAATGGAATCGAAGCCGCAGGAAAAAACAATCCGTGCTCCCGATTGTTGGGCGGTTTGTTCATAAGCATCGATCATCTGGCGCATAAAGGCCGGTTCACCGCACAGATCCACATAATCGGTGCCCGCCTTGGCACAGGCTGCCAACAGCCCTTCGCCATAAAGCTGATAGGGCCCCACCGTGGTGATCACCAGCCGGGTTTTCGCCACCAGATCATGGAGCGATTGGGGATCATCGGCATCGGCAAGGATCAGCGGGAAATCAGCGGGCAAGCCCAGTTCATCGCGCACATCCGAAAGCTTTTGTGCATTGCGGCCGGCAAAAGCCCAGCGCAAATCTGTTTCGCCATAGTTTTTGGCAATATATTCGGCCACCAGCTTGCCGGTAAATCCGCTGGCACCATAAAGCACCAGATCATAATCGCGTTGGGTATTCATTCATTGCCTTTCAATTTTGTGCTCGACGGGGATCATTCTTCCGGGGCGATGGTCACCTTCAAGCCATCCAATGCATCCGAGAGCGGGATCTGGCATGATAGCCGCGACTGCTCCTGATAATGCACGCTATCAGATAGCAGTTCATATTCGTCGTCTTCGCGATCCGGCAATTTTCCCAGCCAGGCCCCATCCACATAGACATGACAGGTCGCACAAGAACAGCAACCACCACAAATGGCGGCCAGATCATCGATGCCAGCTTTGCGGATCGTCTCCATCAGGGTTGCGCCCGGCCTTCCTTCAATTTCATGGGTGTCACCAGACCAATCGGTCACGTAAATTTTGGGCATGGCTGTCTCCTTTATCATCCGGTTTTATGCGTGTTTATTGGAAAGAAAAACGTGGGTGAGCGGCATCCGGCAGGCAGCATCGGCGATCCGTGCCACCATCGCCAGCACCTTTTTGGGGGTAAAATCTTCAGGCAAATCCATTAACAAAGGCATCAGATGGTCTTCAAGGGCCTTGGCCAGAGGCGCTTGTGCCTGCCCATCGCATGGCCGCGCACCCAAGGATCGCCCGCTGGCGACCAACCGCCTTTGCTGCGCTTTTTCACAAGACAATTCTGCCGCTTTCAGGGCTTCATAGGCTGCGGCCAGATCCGGATCATCACCGATCATCGGCTTCAGCCCGCGCCGAACCGCCCGCAAGGGGTGCAGGATCGCCGCATCATAATGATCCATGCCCGCGCCCAGGATCGCCAGATCATCCGGGCTTAAAACCGATTGATGCGCCCGCCAGCGAAAACAAAGATACAAGATAAGATTGACATTGGCCCCCAGATGATCCTGCAGATAAAGGCAATCTTTTGCCACATCATCCCGGCCATAAAGGGCCTGTGAAAACGCCCAGAATGCCGATGCGTCCTGATCCAAAGTCTCATCGCTATAGTCTTCAGCCATGGGGCCCCGCCCAGCGTTTTACCCCTTGGCTATCAATGCCAAACAGATCGAGCACCCGGCCCACGCTGTGATCCACCAGATCATCGATCGATTGCGGCTTGATATAAAAAGCGGGCATGGGCGGGGCAATGATCGCCCCCAAGCGTGCGGCATCCAGCAGCAAAGCGCAATGACCAGCATGAAGGGGGGTTTCGCGCGGCATCAAAACCAGCCTGCGCTGTTCCTTCAGGCACACATCCGCCGCCCGGGTCAGCAGATCATCGGCCATGGAATGCACCACCGCCGACAAATTCTTCATGGAACAGGCAGCCAAAATCATCCCATCGGTTTGAAAGGAGCCACTGGCAATGCTGGCCGCCACATTGCCGATTTTATGGACATGATCGGCCATGGCTTCCACCGCATCAAGGCTGTATTCGGTTTCCACAGCCAAAGTGATGCGGGCGGTTTTGCTCATCACCAGATGCGTTTCAACATCGGCCATCGGCTGCAAAATTTCCAAAAGCCGAATGCCGTGGATGATTCCGCTGGCCCCGCCCATACCGATGATCAATCTCATAGAACCTCTCTTTGCGCACATTAAGCGACCTTCGCAGCCCCTCGCCTGAGTGTGGCCCCGCAGGATTGTTGGGCGCAAGAAAAAAGCACCTGACCATATCTGGCCAAGTGCTTGTTTTTATTGGAGGGCCGTCGGGGACTTGAACCCCGGACCCGCTGATTAAGAGTCAGCTGCTCTACCACTGAGCTAACGGCCCGAATGAAGCGGGCGAACCCCTTTGCCTTTGCAATGGTCGGAGCGGCGGGATTTGAACCCACGACCCCTACACCCCCAGTGTAGTGCGCTACCAGACTGCGCTACGCTCCGCATTGCAACGGGCGCCGTTATAGGCGGGAACAGGCCCTTGATGCAACCAAGAAAACGCATGCCAGAAAATCAACAGCAATGCGCCTAGAGCATTTTCCGATCAAAGTGGATCGGATCAAATGCTCTAAATATCTGTTTTACCGCGAAAACCTTGCCGCGTCGTGAGTCCACTCCGCTCGAAATCGCTCTAGCACCTGATCGGGCATCATTGGTCTTTCCGGCTTTTATGGGGAAGCATTTTATAGCCGGTGATCATGGCGGAAACTAATGACCCCCCATGGCGGATTTCAGCCCAAACAACCGCCGCACTATGCAAAACGGCCATCCCCATCAGGGCATAAAATCCATAGACATGAAGGCTGATGAAGGGCGCCCGCAAGGATCGCATCTCAGCATAGAGCACGGGATCATAAAGAGCTGTGGCATAAGGCACCAGATCAGCCGGGGGCACGCCCGGCGCGGCGATCCATTCAGCGATGAAAGACCCCAAAGGCGGCCAGAACAGATCGCTGCCCGCCAGAAATAGGCCTGTAACAGCCTGGGAAAGCAAAAGCAGATACATCACGAAAACCGATAGCTGCCCCAAAGGATTATGCCCGGCATCGGGCAAGGGATCGGCATCCCCATCCTTCCTTAAATAGCGTGCCAATCGTTCGCGATAGCGCGACCCGAATGCAAACAGATGTCGCCAGCGGGCATGGGGGCTTCCCATAAAACCCCAGATGATTCGAACCAGCAGATTGGCTGCAAACACATAGCCGATCAAAACATGGATCTGTTTCAGCGCGATCTTGCCATCATTGCTGATCCCCAGATCGCCCCCATAAAAAATCACCAGACCCACCCCAAGCAGGCCCAGAAAACAAAGCAGATTAATCCAATGAAAGAGCCGAACCGGGCGATCCCAGATTTTTAAACGCTGATAAACGTCTAAAGCCATAATCGACTCCTTCCAAATTCTTGGAGAATCATGATCCCGAAGATTATAGCTATTATTGTGTGAAATATGGGCCTTCGACCCTGATCCAGATCAAGACATGGCAAAGAATTTGGTTGTTTCACAATCTTTGCCGCCTCCGGATGATCCGTGCCTCAATCCAGCATTTGGCGCAGGGTGCGCAGTTCATCCAGAATGTGGGCCAATGTTGCGCGCATCGGGGCCTTTTCCGCCCGGCCCGGCTCCGCTAAGGGCGGCTCAATGGGCTGATCATCAGACATATCTTCAATATGATGCAAGCCAGCCCCATCGGCATCTGGTTTATTTTGATCGGGCTTTGATCCGGCAGACGGCGCCTGTCCCGCGCCCGCCCCCTCCATCGGGCGATCAATAGAGCCGCGATCAAGGCCATCCGGCTCCGCCACGGCCATCACATCATCAATGGTGGCCTTCACGCCCTGCTCCCGAAAGCGCTTTTGCACGCCCTTGATGGTCATCCCATCTTCATGGAGCAAATGCTTCACCGTCCGCAAAAGAGCAATATCCTGCGGCCGATAATAGCGACGATTGCCGCCCCGCTTCATCGGGCGGATGGAGGTGAAACGGGTTTCCCAAAAGCGCAAGACATGCTGTGGCAGATCAAGAAGTTCGGATACCTCGCCAATGGTCCGAAAGGCGCGATCAGATTTTTCCGATCCGCTCTCTCCTGTGTCCAAAGACCCGGAACGGGCCATCATCCGAGCCTCGTTTTCATCATCATGGGGCCGCAAGGGGCCATCCGCTGCCATATCTGAATATCCAGACACCATCTATCCGCCCATCGTTTCAATCGGCATCAATCCTGCCATCCTCTATGGGCACGTCGCCGAAAAAGGCGAGCCGTTTTCAGGCCTTGGAGAAACAGAGCGAGAAGAGCACAGCGCCAATAAACGACAAGACGATAGCCAAAGGCCGATCAAGCCCCGCCTTTTCCCTTAAGCGCGCCATTGATCCGATCCTTCATCACCTGACTTGGGCGAAATACCAGGACCCGCCGGGGCTCGATGGGGACTTCCTCGCCCGTTTTGGGATTGCGGCCAATGCGCCCGCCCTTATCGCGCAGGATGAAGCTGCCAAATGACGAGACCTTCACATTCTCACCCGCGACCAAAGCATCGCTGATGGCATCGAGCACCTGCTCCACAAGATCCGCAGACTCATTCCGCGATAAGCCCACTTCCTGATAAACAGCTTCCGATAATTCAGCGCGCGTCACGGTGTGCTTCGACATGGCCATTCCCCTGTCAGATGATGAAGCAGTCTAGATCGCAAAAGATTTCATGTCAATCAATGTCTTAGCTAAGAGATGGCAATGTCTTAGCCTCAAAGCTGATGAGCGGATCACAGCCATCGGGCGAAACCGCCGATTCTACCAGCGGACCAGACACCCACCCCATGTAAAGCCACCGCCCATGGCTTCCAGCATCAAGAGATCGCCGGTTTTAATGCGCCCGTCGCGCACGGCCTCATCAAGGGCAAGGGGGATCGAGGCGGCAGAGGTATTGGCATGGCGATCCACGGTCATGATCACCTTATCCGGGGAGAGATTGAGCTTTTTCGCTGTGCCTTCAAGAATGCGGCGATTGGCCTGATGGGGCACCACCCAATCCACGTCCTGGGAAGTCAGACCCACATCCGCCAGAATTTCCTCCATCACCGCTGCCAGATTGACCACAGCATGGCGGAAAACCTCCCGCCCTTTCATGCGCACATGGCCTGTGGTGCCGGTGGATGATGGCCCGCCATCCACATAAAGCATATCACCATAGCGGCCATCCGAATGAAGCCTGCTGGCCAATATGCCGCGATCCTGAGGCTGACCCGCCCCCCGGTCCGCTCCTTGCTCCGCTTCCAGCACCACGGCCCCGGCGCCATCGCCAAAAAGCACGCAGGTGGTGCGATCCTCATAATCGAGAATACGGGTAAAGGTTTCAGCACCGATGACCAGAGCCCGCTTCACCTGCCCCGCCTTGATGAAATTATCGGCGGTATTAAGCGCATAAACAAAGCCCGAACACACCGCCTGCAAATCAAATGCAAAGCCCTTGTGCATCCCCAAAGCATGTTGAACGGTCGTGGCAGTGGCGGGAAAAGTTTGGTCCGGGGTGGCGGTGGCCAGCACGATCATATCGAGATCAGATGCCGCCATCCCGGCCATATCCAGCGCCCTTTCGGCCGCCTTAATGGCAAGATCGGATGTTTTTTCATCATCGGCAGCGATATGGCGTTGCCTGATCCCCGTGCGTTCGGAAATCCAATCGTCGCTCGTCTCAACGAACCGGGCCATATCGGCATTGGTCATGATCCGTTCGGGCAGATAGCTGCCGCAGCCTTTGATGATGGATCGGATCGTGCTCACGCTGATTTACTCTCTGCCTGTTTATCTGTGTCCATTGTCAGGCTTTCATTGTCCTGACGTTCCATAGCGACCCCGCCCAGATCTTTGGTGATCAGATGGATCAGATTGTGATGCGCCATATCGATCGCCACCCCGATGGCCGTGGCATAGCCTTCAACCGTTGCCCCGCCATGGCTTTTCACCACCAGGCCATTCAAGCCCAACATAACGGCACCATTGTGATTATTGGGATCGAGATGATCGCGCAAACCATTCATACCGCGCCGGGCCAGCAAATAGCCCAACCGGGCACGCCATGAAGACCGAAAAGCATCGCCGACCAGGCGGCCAATCAACTGCGCCGTGCCTTCCACAGCTTTCAGGGCAACATTACCGGTAAAGCCATCGGTGACCACCACATCGGTTTCGCCCGCCCCGATCATATTGCCTTCGATAAAGCCGCAAAATTCCATCGGCAGATCAGACGTCCGCAGGATTTCTGCGGCTTCTTTCACCTCTTCATTGCCCTTCAGTTCCTCGACCCCGATATTGAGCAGCCCCACGCGCGGCCGCTGCAATCCCAAAACCGTGCGGGCAAAAGCCGCGCCCATCACTGAAAATTCAACGAGATTAGAGGCATCACATTCCACATTCGCGCCCAGATCCAGCATCACACATTCGCCCTTATAGGTGGGCAGAAGAGAGGCCAAAGCGGGGCGATCAATGGATGGTAAGGTGCGCAGGATGAATTTGGCCAGCGCCATCAACGCCCCTGTATTACCGGCTGATACCGCCACATCGCACTCCCCCGCCTTCACGGATTCGATGGCCAGCGCCATCGAGGATTGGCGGCTGCGGCGCAGGGCTTTACCGGGCTTGTCTTCGGCCTGCACCACATCATCGGTATGCACAAAGCGGCTCACCTTTTTCAGCAAAGGTGCGGCATCGAGCAAGGGCAGCACATCATCGCTGCGCCCGAAAAAGACGAAATGGACATCGGGATAGCGTTCGCGGGCGAGATGCGCGCCATGAACAACCACCGCCGGAGCTTGATCACCACCCATGGCGTCGAGCGCAATTGTCAGATGTTTTTTCAACTATGCCTGCCCCAGGATCTATATACCATTCAACACATCATAACACCGGCAAGCACCACTTCTGCCACACCCTGATGCGCCGTGCAAAATAGCGGCAAATGATATTGCTTCAAGTCTTGTCGCGAAGTTTTTCTAGAATCGAGAATGGATTATCACGACGTTGGCTTGTCTTCAGTTCGTCTTCGCTGAGCACCCCCTGTGGTAAAACGGCATCTTCGGCACGCGGAAAAGGATCAAGCGCCAAGGACAGGGTTTGCGCCAGAGCTTCGCCCACATCCACCTTACCATCGATCAAAGCAACCACATCCTCATGCTCTGCATCCACAATCGCCTCTCCATCCTCTTCAGGCAAGCCATCAGCAAGATAATAAATGGCGAAAGGCTCATCCAGCCGAACGACAATGGGTTGTAAAGTAAGCACACATTGCTGCACCAGATCGGCCCGTAACTGGCCGCACAGCTTTATTCCCCCATCAATAGCATTGATTTCCACATCACCCTCAAGGGCATTGATCGCAGGCAGTTCAAATCTTTGAGACAAGGCCTCACGAATGGCCTCATCTGCCTTCAGATGGAGAAAAAGCGGCTCTTTATCGAGGCTGTCGCGGCTGATGATCTGGTGAAAGGCGGTCATGCCCGGGGGTCATCCTCATGTCGGCTTTTGGTGGTTTCGGAAAATTCAGGGCTTAGAAAATGCACGCGGCCAGCACAGATATCCTCGTCGCTGATGGCTTCCAGATGCGCGGCCTGACGCCTCACATAAGAAGCCAAACGCTCCATGCAATCCCCTGAAGGGAGCTGCCCCCGATAGATATTGCGTGCCAAAACATCCACAAGCTCTGCCTCATCCCCCGAATCAAGGGCATGATCATAAGCCTGCAAGCGTCCGAAATAGGCCGATGCCATCTCTTTGACATGCTTGCCGACGGCCAAATCCCCCACCCCTATTTCGCGCATCGAGCGATCAAGATCGGCAAAAAAAGCCTCTTGCAAAATCATCTGCACATCATTGCAGGGGGGTTTGATCGCGCTCAGCCTGTGCAAAAGCAAATACAGATGCAAAACAACGAGATCGAAACGCCCATCCAATGTATCGGGGATTTTATAGTGTATAAAAAAAGCAGGCTGCCGGGCCTGGCCCACGGCCCCACTATAAAGGGCAATCGCGGTTTCGCGGCCGGGCGAGGCGGCAAAAAGATTTTTCAGAAAATGGATCAATGAGGACATGGGCACGCTTGTTGACTTGACGCGGTGAATAGGAGATGACTGTATCTGTGATCATTCGCCGCTTATCGACAAAAAATCAAGCACAGGCTTTGTTTCCAAATGATTGCTAAAATGGGTTCTCTGAAATCAAAATCGTCGAAGGGCGCTTTATTGGGGGGCATGGCCATGGCGCTGTTGCTCCCGGCCTGCACCACATCCACCCAAACCCGCGGTTATGTGGTTGATGAAGACCTGATGAAAGCCATTTCCCCCGGCGTGGACAACAGAAATTCCGTTGTCGATATGCTGGGCACTCCATCCATCGTCAGCGCCTTTGGCAATGAAACATGGTTTTATGTCTCCCGCGATACGGTTAGCCGTGGCTTCATCGAGGAACGCCCGCTCACACAAACCGTTGTGGAAGTGCAATTCGACGATGGCGGGGCGGTTCAAAACGTCAAACGCTATGGCCTTGCCGATGCGCAGGAAATCAATCCGGTGAATGACATAACCCCCATCCGTGGCAAAACTCTGGGCTTTTTCGAGCAGCTTTTGCGTGGCATCGGGCGGGTTGGCCCGGCGGGCCCCGGTGGCGGTCGTGGACCCGGTGGCCGCTGAAATCTGATATCTCTCTCGATCTCTACGCAATTAATAAACGGCACGCCCCTCAAAGGCATGCCGTTTTTTTCTGATCTGCCGCGCTTAATGGGCCAGAAAGGCCAGCAGCAAAAGCGCCACGATATTGGTGATCTTGATCATCGGGTTCACCGCCGGGCCCGCCGTATCCTTATAGGGATCGCCCACCGTATCACCGGTCACCGCGGCTTTATGGGCTTCCGATCCCTTGCCGCCATGATGGCCATCTTCGATGTATTTTTTGGCATTATCCCAAGCCCCGCCGCCGGCAGTCATGGAAATGGCAACAAACAGGCCTGAAACGATGACCCCCAAAAGCAGAGCACCAACAGCCGAAAAGGCCTGACCCTGACCGGCAATGGCATTGATTACGAAATAAACCACCAATGGCGCCAGCACCGGCAATAAGGATGGAATGATCATTTCCCGGATCGCCGCCTTGGTCAAAAGATCGACCGAACGGGCATAATCGGGTTTTTCCGTGCCATCCATGATGCCCGGCTTTTCACGAAATTGACGGCGCACTTCCTCAACCACCGCACCACCGGCACGGCCCACCGCCGTCATCCCCATGGCCCCAAAAAGATAAGGCAGCATGGCCCCTAAAAACAGGCCCACCACAACATAAGGATTAGACAGGCTGAAATCGACGACCACTTCAGAAAAATAGATTTCGATATCAGCCGTATAGGCTGAGAACAGCACCAAAGCCGCCAAACCCGCCGAGCCGATGGCATAGCCCTTGGTCACCGCTTTCGTGGTATTGCCCACCGCATCCAAAGCATCGGTGCGCGACCGCACATCTTCATCCAGATTGGCCATTTCAGCGATGCCGCCGGCATTATCGGTCACCGGGCCATAGGCATCGAGCGCCACCACCATGCCCGCCAAAGCGAGCATCGCCGTGGCCGCAAAGCCTAAGCCCAAAACACCGGCCAGGCTATACGCCACGATGATCCCGGCGGAAATGATCAGCACGGGAATGGCTGTGGCCTCAAGGGAAATGGCCAGCCCTTGGATGACATTGGTGCCATGGCCGGTTTCCGATGCCTTGGCAATCGACCGCACGGGGCGATATTCGGTGCTGGTATAATATTCCGTGACATAGATCAAAAGCCCAGTCACAGCCAGCCCCACCACACCGCACAAATAAAGATCCATGCCGGTAAAGCGGCCCGCATCTGCGGTGGTGAAGGCCGTATCGAGGCCATCCGCCCCCAAAGCCCAATCCATGGCGAAATAAATCGCAATGAGGGACAAAACACTGGTGACCAGAAAGCCTTTATATAGGGCCCCCATGATCGATTGCTTTGATCCCAAACGCACGAAAAAGGTTCCGATGATCGAAGTGACGATGCACACCCCACCAATGATCAGGGGCAAAGCCATCAGATCAGCCGCCCCCGTTTTCAAAAACAAGGCCGATAAAACCATGGTCGCCCCCACGGTCACCACATAGGTTTCAAACAGATCCGCCGCCATCCCGGCGCAATCGCCCACATTATCGCCCACATTATCGGCGATCACCGCCGGATTGCGGGGATCATCTTCGGGAATCCCGGCTTCAACCTTGCCCACCAGATCGGCGCCCACATCCGCGCCCTTGGTAAAGATACCGCCCCCCAAACGCGCAAAGATCGAAATCAGCGATGCCCCAAAGCCCAAAGAAACAAGGGAATCGATCACCGTGCGCCCGGTGGCTTCAAAGCCCAGCCCCACAGTGAGAAAGGTATAATAGCCCGCCACCGCCAGCAGGGCGAGGCCCGCCACCAGCATCCCGGTGACCGCACCCGCCCGAAAGGCAATGGACAAGCCCCTTTGCAGGCTTTCCCGCGCCCCTTCCGCCGTGCGCACATTGGCCCGCACGGAAATCAGCATGCCGATATAGCCTGCCGCGCCGGACAGCACCGCCCCTAAAACAAAGCCGATGGCCGCCCAGGGTTCGAGAAAAAAGAACAGCAAAGCCGCAACCACGACCCCGACGATGGCAATGGCCCTATATTGGCGATTGAGATAAGCCCCTGCCGCTTCCTGAATATATCCGGCGATTTCCTGCATGCGCTCATTGCCAGGACTGGCCGACAAAACAGATCGCGTTGCCCAGATGCCATACACAATGGCCAAAACACCCGCAGCGATCGAAACATACAAAACGTGCATAAACGATATCCCCTTCTTTTGAATCCGACGGGCAAATCAGGGCGCATGTTGGCGCACAAATCAGCCCATGACCGCTTTTTATTCTTCTGCGCGGCCTTTTCAGTTTCAAAAGCTTAAGGGGCGCTTAGGGATCACGCAAGCCACCAAACGCATCTGTGGAACAATCTGAGCCCCGCCGGGCTTTTTAGGCCCGGACGGGCCCGATAGGATCAGGGAACCCGTTGGGCATTGGTGATCCGCACCCTTAAAACCCGTTCCGGGCCCATCACCTGCTTGCTCACCGCATCAAGGCGTTCGCGCAAAAGCTCAAAATCAAGGGCACCGGGTTTGTCTTTCTGCGTGGTTTGCCGGGCATTGAGATCGCGCAGGAAAGCATCGCGCAATTCGGGAATTCGGGCAGCGACATAGGATTGATGATCGGGGCCATCCACCTCGAAAGCCAGATCTACCCACATATAGCCCAGAACATCGCCATCATGATCGATCAAAGGCACCGCAAAGCGGCGCACCGGCACCACCAGCAGATCAACTTTGGGCAGATCGGGCGCAGCTTCATCGGGCGCGGCTGCCGCATCGGTCTGCCCGGCATCTGTCGGCGCCTCAGCAGTGCCGGAAACCAGCAGATAAACCGCACCACCGCCGATCAGCAGACCCACGACCACACCAATGATGATCATCAGCACGCCGCGACGTTTGCCGGATGCCGGCAATTCAATGGGATCGTCATCAACCATAAAGCCTGTTCCTCATTCCCGGTTTTTTCTGATCGCGTCCGCCACATCAGCCATGCTGAAAGCCCCCCGCCCCCCAAGCATCGCGGGGCAAAGGCGTGCCATCATGGGCGATCACCGCGAGCCCTGCCCCCGGCTTCACCCGGCCGATCCGAGTGATGGCAACACCCGCTTCATGGGCCAGCGCCACAAGCTGATCAGCCTCATCGGGGGCGGCGGTAAAGGCCAGTTCATAGTCATCACCGCCGGTGAGAATATCCATCCACAATTCGGGCGCCTGATGAACCGCCATCCGCCCCCCCGCCGATAAAGGCACCTGCCCGGCCTCGATCTCCATCGCGCAATCGCTTTGTTCACAGATATGACCCAGATCAGCCAACAGCCCATCCGATATGTCAATTGCGGCAGAAGCATGACCCGCCAAAGCCATGCCCAATGCCACCCGTGGCCGAGGCAGATGATAGCGATTAATCAGGGCATCTTTAATTGCGGCAAAATCCGGGATGCGGGCCACAGCGGGGGGCAATGTGCCCAAAAGAGCCTTTAACCCCATAGCAGCATCGCCGATTGCACCGCTCACATACACATCATCGCCCGGCTGCGCCCCCCTACGCCGCAGGGCGCGGCCCTGCCCAACAGCCCCGATGGCGGTGAGCGATAAGACCAGCGATCCGGCCCCGGAAACGGTATCGCCGCCATAAAGCCGGAGCCCGAATTCCGCCTGATCCTGCGCGAGGCCCCGGCAAAAATCCCGCGCCAAAGCCTCATCCAGATGATGGGGAAAGGCAAAGCCCAGCAAATAGCCCAAAGGCCGCGCCCCCATCGCCGCCAGATCGGACAGGTTCACCCGCAAAAGCTTGCGCGCCACCAGATCGGCGGGATCATGAGCAAAAAAATGCCTGCCCGATACCATCATATCCTTGGTAAAAACCAGATCGCAGCCAGGGGGCGGCGCGAGCACAGCCGCATCATCCCCCAGGCCATAAGCCGGAGCATCCGCACCAGCCAAAGCGGCAAAACAGGATTTTATGAGGCCAAATTCATCCAAAAACTGCTCCCCCCATCCGCCTAAGCCGTGCGGATTTCGCGCGCCAGTCGATCAATCACACCATTGGCAAAAGCCGGCTCCGCGCCATCGAAAAAGGCATGGGCCACATCCATATATTCATTGATCACCACCGCCGTGGGCACATCGGGCCGGGCCATCAGTTCATAGCTTGCCGCCCGCAAAATGGCGCGCAAAACCGATTCCAGCCGATCAAGGGGCCAATTGGCGGCCAGAACCTGCTTTAGTTTTTCATCGATCTCATGCACCCGTTCGATGGTCCCCAAAACGATATCGGCAAATAAATCCTGATCCGCCGGGGCATATTGATCCCCTTCGATTTCACGCCCCAAACGAAAAGCGCGAAATTCGGTCACCACATGGCGGGGATCGGCATCGCTGTTTTGTTCAAGCTGATAAAGGGCCTGCACAGCCCCCAAGCGGGCCGCCGCCCGGGCACCGCCGGTGGGTTTTTTGTTTTTGCGCGAACGCGCGGGCGAGGGTGCCTGCTTTTGCGGCATGATTATACTCCAAAGCGCTGTTTGATGCTGATCATATCCACACAGGCTTTTGCTGCCGCCCGGCCCTTGTTCCCCCGCTTGCGATCTGCCCGCGCCCAGGCCTGTTCGCCATTTTCGGTGGTCAGGATGCCATAGCCGATGGCCAGTTGATATTGCACCGCCAGATCCTGCAGGCCCCGCGCGCTTTCGCCGCAAACATAATCATAATGGCTGGTTTCACCGCGAATAACCACGCCCAAGGCAACATAGCCAGCAAATTCCTCGCAATGGCCCGCCCGCCCGGCTTTGGCCGCCATGGCAATAGCCGCCGGAATTTCAAAGGCTCCGGGCACGCTCAAGCGGTCCACCTTAAAGCCACTGGCGGTCAGAAACGCCTCGGCTCCGGCATAAAGTTCATCGGCCAGGTCTTCGTAGAAGCGGGCCTCTACAATCAAAATCGTCTGGGATGGGGTCATGTTATGATCAATCGTCGGTGGGAATGGTGCGTTGTTCTACGATATTAAGGCCATAGCCCTCAAGCCCAACGATATTATGTTTTGTATTTGACAGCAAAATCAAATTCCTGACACCCAGATCAAGCAGAATCTGGGCACCGATCCCATAATCACGCAGGGCCGCCGTGCTTTCCTTATCCTGTTTTCGTGCAGGGATATGGCGCATTTTCAATTCCTGCGTCAGCCGATCAGGGCGGGTATCGCGGATGATCACCACCACCCCCCGCCCGGCATCCCCAATCACCCGCATCGATTGATGCAGTTGCCCGGCGCGGCCATTATTTTCTGCCAGAATATCATCAAACAGGCTGATCGCATGCATCCGCACCAGAACCGGATCATCACCGCGCAGATCGCCCTTCACCAGCACCATATGTTCGGCATATTCGGCGGTATTCATATAAGCAAAGAGGGTCCATTCACCGCCATAAAGGCTGTTCATGATGGTTTCATCAACCGCTTTCACCAGGCTATCGTTCTTCAGCCGATAGGCGATCAGATCGCGAATGGTGGCCACCTTCAAACCATGCTTTTGGGCAAAGGGAATGAGATCGGGCAAGCGGGCCATGGTGCCGTCTTCGTTCATGATTTCGCAGATCACCGCTGAAGAATTCAGGCCCGCAAGGCGGGAAATATCCACCGATGCTTCGGTATGGCCTGCCCGCACCAGAACCCCGCCATCACGCGCCACCAAAGGAAAAACATGGCCCGGCGTTGCCAGATCATCGCGGCTTTTCCCATGATCGATGGCCACCTGAATGGTCCGCGCCCGATCAGCGGCGGAAATGCCCGTGGTCACCCCTTCGCGGGCTTCGATGGAAACGGTGAAGGCGGTTTGATGGCGGCTGGCATTATCCTGGCTCATCAAAGACAGGCCCAAAGTCTCTGCCCGCTTCCGGGTGAGGGTGAGACAGATCAGCCCCCGACCGAATTTCGCCATGAAATTGATCGCTTCGGGCGTTGCCATCTGGGCGGGGATCACCAGATCCCCTTCATTTTCGCGGTCTTCATCATCGACAAGGATGAACATGCGGCCATTGCGCGCATCTTCGATCACATCTTCGATGCGCGACAAAAAAGCTTCAGTCATGTCGGGCCTTTCTTTCTGTGAAGGCGGTTCTATCAGGTCTTTATGCGCGCTGTTCCATCAACCGCGCCAGATAACGGGCAAGCAGATCGATTTCAAGATTAACCCGATCCCCCTGCACCGCCTTGCCAAAGGTGGTTTCCTCAAGGCTATGGGGGATGAGATTGACCGAGGCCGTGGCATCGGGCAGATCACCCACGGCATTCACCGTCAGCGAGGTGCCATTGATCGCCAGCGATCCCTTGCGGGCCACATAAGGGGCCAGATCATCGGGAAGGCCGATGACAAATTCCCGCGAGCCTGCCCGCTCGATAATTTCAAGAATCACCCCCACGCCATCCACATGGCCCGAAACGATATGCCCGCCCATTTCATCGCCCACGCGCAGGGATCGTTCCAGATTAACGGGGGTGCCAGGGCGCCAATCCCCTAAATTCGTGCAGCGCAGGGTTTCATCGCTCACATCCACGGCAAACCAGCCACCCGCCTGATCTTTATCAGCAGCGCCTTTATCCACCACCGTCAGGCACACCCCCGCACAGGCGATAGAGGCCCCCAGATCGATGCTTTTCGGATCATAGCTGGTCTCCAGAATGATCCGCGTGTCGCTTTCCCCCTGTCCGGGGCTCGCGGCCTCGATCGGCTTTCCGCCGCGCATCAGGGTTTGCACATGCCCGATATCGGTGATGATGCCCGTAAACATGGTCGCTCCTTCAAAGCCCGCTCTGCCTCTTCAGCCGCGTTCATAAACTGCCAGAGCGTCTTCGCCAAGGGTGCGTGTTTCAATCACCTTCAAATAGGGGGCATCGGCCATCACATCCCGCACCCCCAAAGCCCCGACCGATGCCCGGCCATCCTCGCCAATCAGCTTGGGCGCAGTGTAAAGATAAAGGCGATCCATCAGCCCCGCCCGCACAAATGCGGCGATGGTGGCCGCCCCGCCCTCCACCAAAAGGCGGGTGATGCCGCGCCGGGCCAAAACACCGAGCAGATCATCCAGATCATAAGGGGGCTGCTGATCGGCCAGAAGCCGGGCCGATGTCCACCAGCCATCGGGCTGGTCTTCAGGAACCCCATGCGACAACAGCACCTTTTGCGGGCTGCGATCAGCTAAGCCCGGCAGCCGACAATCCAGCCGGGGATGATCAGCGCGCCATGTGCCGCCGCCAATCAATATGGCATCATGATCCGCGCGCAGGGCATGGCCATGGGCGCGGGCCAAAGGGCCGGTGATCCATTGGCTATGGCCTGTGGTGCTGGCAATGCGACCATCGGCGGATTGCGCAATCTTGCCACAGACCAAAGGCCTGTTCCGGGTCAGCCTGAGCATAAAACCTTGATGATCGCGCCGCGCCTGTTCAGCCAAAAGCCCCAAATCCACCTGCAGCCCTGCCGCACGCATCCGCGCCACCCCCTGCCCCGCCGTGCGCGGATCGGGATCTTCCATGGCCACCACCACGCGCGCAATCCCGGCTTCGATCAGGGCCGTAGCGCAGGATGGCGTTGCCCCCTGATGGGCGCAGGGCTCAAGGCTGACATAAGCCGTGGCCCCCGCCACTGGCTCTATCGCCGATTGCAGGGCCTGAGTTTCAGCATGAGGACGGCCGCCGGGCTGAGTCCACCCCCGGCCGATAATTCTGCCTTCCTTAACCAGCACACAGCCCACCGCCGGATTAGGGGCAACCCGGCCCAAACCCCGCCGCCCCAGCCGCAAAGCCATATCCATGAAAGGCGTGTCATCGCTCATTCATCCCGGCCCTCATCACGCTCCAATCCCTCATCCCCTTGCATGGTGGAGAGAAAATTCTCGAAATCCTGAGCCTCGCGGAAATTGCGATAAACCGAGGCATAGCGCACATAAGCCACCTGATCGAGGCTCGAGAGCGCATCCATCACCAATTGCCCGATATAATCGGCCTTCACCTCATTATCGCCCTGAGATTCAAGGCGGCGGACCAAACCATTGACCATGCGTTCCACCCGTTCCGGCTCTACCGGGCGCTTGCGCATGGCAATATCGATGGATCTTTGCAATTTATCCCGCTCGAAAGGTACCCTTCGGCCATTGCGCTTTAAAACCACCAATTCGCGCAATTGCACCCGTTCAAAGGTGGTAAACCGCGCCCCGCATCCCGGGCAAAAGCGGCGGCGCCGGATCGCCGAGCGATCATCGGTCGGGCGCGAATCCTTGACCTGCGTATCCTCATTCCCACAAAATGGACAGCGCATCTCACCCCTCTCGTTTCAAGACCGGTCTCCCTCAAGCCTTAAATGAGCGGCTTTGGGATCAGGCTTGGCCCATAGTCTTTCGACCGGCGACCCTAAAGCCCCGGATAAATGGGAAAGCGATCACATAAATCCCGCACTCTTTGGCGAATATCTGTTTCCAAAGCCTGATTGTCATCAGCCTTTTTGGCCAGCCCATCAAGCACTTCTGAAATCCAATCTCCCACCGTTTCAAATTCGGCGGTGGAAAATCCCCTTGTGGTGCAGGCTGGCGAGCCCAAACGAATGCCCGAAGTGATGAACGGCTTTTCAGGATCAAAGGGCACGCCATTCTTGTTGCAGGTGATCCCGCAGCGCTCAAGGGATTCATCGGCGGCCTTGCCGGTCAATCCTTTGGGCCGCAAATCCACCAGCACCAGATGCGTATCCGTGCCGCCTGCCACCAGATCGAAACCGGCATCTTGCAGCTTTGCCCCCAAAGCCCGGGCATTATCGATCACCGCCTTTGCATAGCGCTTGAAGCCGGGCTGCAAAGCCTCGCCAAAGGCCACCGCCTTGGCCGCGATCACATGCATCAAAGGCCCGCCCTGCAAACCCGGGAAAACCGCCGAATTGATCTTTTTCCCCAGTTCGGCATCCTGCGACAGGATCATGCCGCCGCGCGGACCCCGCAGGGTTTTATGGGTGGTGGTGGTGACCACATGGGCATGGGGCAAGGGGCTGGGATGCACCCCACCCGCCACCAAACCGGCAAAATGGGCCATATCCACCATCAGAAAAGCCCCCACGCTATCGGCAATAGTGCGGAAACGGGCAAAATCGATCTGTCGGGAATAGGCCGATCCCCCGGCAATGATCAGCTTTGGCTGATGTTCTTTGGCAAGGCTTTCCACCTCATCATAATCGATCAGCCCATCGGCGCGCCGCACCCCATATTGCACGGCATGAAACCATTTGCCCGAAAGGCTGGGCTTTGCCCCATGGGTAAGATGGCCACCGGCATCAAGGGACATGCCCAAAATCGTTTCACCGGGCTTGACCAAAGCCAGCATCACCGCACTATTGGCCTGCGCCCCGGAATGGGGCTGCACATTGGCAAAGCTGCAATTAAAAAGCTGACAGGCCCGCTCGATCGCCAAAGATTCCGCAATATCGACAAATTCGCAGCCCTGATAATAGCGCTTTCCGGGATAGCCTTCGGCATATTTATTGGTCAGCACCGAGCCTTGCGCTTCCAAAACCGCAAGGCTTGTGATGTTTTCAGAAGCGATCAACTCGATCTGGCTTTGCTGGCGCGCCAATTCTTTTTCAATGGCTCGGGCAATGGCCGGATCGGCCTGCGCCAAAGGGGTGGTGAAAAAACCGTTTTGCGCCGGGGCATCAGGGCGGCGGTCAGCAGCGGGGCTTGCAGTCTCTTTCGGGGCGGATGACATGATAAACAATTCCTTATTCGCCGAAAATCAGGATAAAGATGGGAACCGGGCTGATCCTTCAGCCGGTCAAAAAGTACATTGGATCGCCATGATCAAAGACGCGGGCATCAACAATCAATCTGTCGATCCTTTGTGGGGGGCACCCAGCTTATCGACCCTTTGCTGATGCCGCCCGCCTTCAAAAGCTGTTTCCAAAAAGACATCGAGAATTTCGCTGGCCATCGCAGGTCCGATCAAACGCGCACCCAAAGCTAGAATATTGGCATCATTATGCTGCCGGGCGAGCCTGGCTGACAAGGGCTCATGACACAAAGCCGCGCGCACCCCGGGATGGCGATTGGCGGCAATCGAAATGCCGATCCCTGTGCCACACACCGCCACGCCCTTGATCGCCCGACCCTCAACAATGGCCTGCGCCAGTGCATAGCCAAAATCGGGATAATCCACCGATGCCCCATCAAAGGTTCCCAGATCCTCGATTTTAAAGCCCTTATCCCGCAGATGCGCGGCCAAAAGCTGCTTGAGATCAAAACCGGCATGATCGGCGGCTAGAGCAATAATCGTCTCGGCCATGAGCATTATCCTGAAGGAAAGATTGAATGGAAGCCGCGCAGGCGTGAGTCCGCCAGCATGATGCCTCATAGCACAGGCGGATCGCAGCCGCCAAGACGGCAGCCCTGGAAAATTCATCAGGCCATCATGGCAGTTTATAAACAAAACCGCCGGCAAGAAAGATCAACCCATCAAAGCTGATGATTCTAAATAGTTAATCTGATAAACTTCAGTCAGACAGGAAGATTTTCTCCATTTCATCATAGTTAAATTCCCTTAATTCATCAATATTAATGTAAAAATAGAATTAATCTTGATTATTATAAAATTTGCTGCCATGTAATCAGCTATTATTGTACAATATGCGGAAACAGACCATGGACGACAAAAAAAATAATGGCTTGTCACAAGAAGCCGCAATGCAAATGGTTGCGGATATCGTCACAGCCTATGTAGCCCATAATCCTTTGCCCGCTTCGCAAATTCCCGATGTCATTAAAACCGTGCATCAAAGCCTGATCAATTTAGGCCAGGATAGCGGCCATATGGTCGCGGATAGTTTGAAGCCGGCTGTTCCCATCAAAAAATCCGTGACCGATGATTTCATCATTTGTCTGGAAGATGGCAAACAACTCAAAATGCTCAAGCGGTATCTCAGATCAAAATACGACATGACCCCCGAAGACTATCGGGCGAAATGGAATTTGCCGCCGGAATATCCCATGGTGGCCCCCAACTATGCCAAAAGGCGTTCGCAATTCGCCAAAGATATCGGTCTGGGGCTGGGTGGCCGGGGCGGCGGGCGCAAAAAAGTCTGAAATCGGGGCGCAAAATTGCGCATCATTACCCAAATCACCCCCAGATCATTCCATGCCGTGCTTTAAGCATGAGCCGGGATTGACCTCGGCGTTCGGTTGGCTATGGTCCACTGATCATATGGCTTTTTGCCGGATCAGAGGTGTATCGTGGATTTCAAGCTGAGCGAAGAACAAGACCTTATCAAAGAAACCGCCCGGCAATTTGCCCTGCACACTCTGCTGCCCTTCGCCGCCCGCTGGGATGAAGAGAAAATTTTCCCCACCGATGCCCTGCGTCAGGCAGCCGAGCTTGGTTTTGCCGCTATTTATGTTGATGAAGCCCATGGCGGCGTCGGTTTGGGCCGGGTGGAAGCCGCCCTCATCATTGAGCAACTTGCTTATGGCTGTCCTTCAACGGCAGCTTATCTCTCGATCCACAATATGGCCAACTGGATGATCGCCCGCTTTGGCACCGAAGATCAGCGCGCACGCTGGACGGGCGATCTTTCAAGCATGAAAAAATTCGCGAGCTACTGCCTCACCGAAGCCTCGTCCGGTTCGGATGCGGCGGCGCTCAAAACCCGCGCCCTGCGCCAGGGCGATCACTATATCCTCAATGGCGCGAAAGCCTTCATCTCTGGTGCGGGCGATGCGGGTTCGGATGTGTATGTGGTGATGGTGCGCACCGGCGATCCGGGGCCCGGCGGCATTTCGTGCCTCATCGTGGAAAAGGGCACAAAGGGTTTGAGCTTTGGGGCGCAGGAACGGAAGCTGGGCTGGCATTCCCAACCAACAGCCACGGTCAATTTCGATGATTGCGCGGTGCCTGTTTCCAATCGCATCGGGGCCGAGGGCGATGGCTTTAAAATCGCTATGCAAGGGCTGGATGGCGGCCGCCTCAATATCGGCGCCTGTTCCTTGGGCGGGGCGCAATTCGCCCTCGATAAAAGCCTTGATTATGTAAAGGAACGCCATCAGTTCGGTCGGCCCATTGCCGAATTTCAGGCCACCGGCTTCAAGCTAGCGGATATGGCCACCGATCTGGAAGCCGCCCGCCTTTTGCTTTATGCTGCGGCCCAAAAGGTGACGGATAAAGCCCATGATGCCACCCAATATGCGGCCATGGCAAAGCGGCTGGCCACCGATACCGGCACCCGCATCGCCAATGATGCCCTGCAATTGCATGGGGGCTATGGCTATCTGATGGATTATCCCATTGAACGGGTCTTGCGCGATCTGCGGGTCCATCAGATTTTGGAAGGCACCAATGAGATCATGCGGGTGATCATTGCCCGCAAATTGCTCGGCTGATCGCCAGCCACTTCTTTTATCTCTGTAATCATGAGGACATAGCGTGAATTCAACCCCTCCAGAAAGCCTCGATGTCGTCTTTTCAAAAGCCGGTCGGATTGGCTTCATCCTGCTCAATCGGCCCCGCGCCCTCAATGCCCTTACCCGCGATATGTGCGTGATGATCAGGCATCAGCTTGATCTGTGGGCCAATGATCCCGCCATTGATGCGGTGATCATCGAGGGCGAAGGCGAAAAGGCCTTTTGCGCGGGCGGCGATGTGGTGCAGGTGGCCCGGGCTGCTCAGGCCGAACGCAAGGGCTTGTCTGAGGCGGAGGCGGATAGCGAAAGCTGGCGCTTTTTCCATGACGAATATCAGATGAACAGTGCTATCGGCCATTTCCAGAAACCGATCATCTCTTTTCTCGATGGCATCACCATGGGTGGCGGCGTGGGAATTTCGGTGCATGGGGCCTATCGTGTGGCAACAGATCGCACGCTATTTGCCATGCCCGAAACCGGGCTGGGGCTGATCCCCGATGTGGGTGGTTCCTTTTTTCTGCCGCGCCTGCCTGATTTCACCGGGCTTTATCTGGCCCTTGGCGGGCATCGCCTGAAAGCGGACGATTGCCTGCATCTGGGGCTTGTGACCCATATCATTCCCCATGAACGGCTGATCGATCTGAAGGCCCGGCTGGTGGAATCCAAAGGGCCTTTGGGCCTGGCGGAAACCGGTGTGGCCCTTGATGATCTGGCGATTACTCCACAGGAACCCGCCCCCCTTTCCGGCCGCCATGCCCAGATTGCCCGCCATTTCAGCCTCTCCAGCGTGGGCGCGATCATCGATTCTTTGGAGCAGGATCAATCCCAATGGGCGCAGGGGATCTATGCCGATCTGCTCAAAAAATCGCCCACCTCGCTGGAGCTGAGCTTCAAGGCCTATCATCAAGGCAAGGATCTCAGCCTTGATGAGTGCCTGCGCATGGAATATCGCATCGTCAATCGCATTCTATCCATGGATGACGATTTTTTTGAAGGCGTGCGCGCCCTTCTCATCGAAAAAGATCACAAGCCGCGCTGGTCGCCCGCCCGTCTTGCAGACATCGATCCAAAGGGGATCGAGGCTCATTTTGCTGATCTGGGTCCGCGCGAACTGATCTTATCCTGATCAATAAAAGCCTGACCGCTTATGGCCTAACTGCTTATGGCCTAACTGCTTATGGGGAGTGAACAATGACACAAATCGGATTCATCGGGCTTGGGAATATGGGCCTGCCGATGGCGCTCAATCTGGTAAAAGCGGGGCATGAGGTTCTGGGGCTCGATCTCAGCCCCAGCCAGACCAAAGCCCTCGTGGATGCGGGCGGCAAGGCGGCAGCCGATCTCGCCATGATCGCCACCTGCCCGGTGATCATCACCATGCTGCCAGCGGGCAAGCATGTCCGCGAAGTTTATCTGGGCGATAAGGGGCTGATTGCCCATGCGGCCCCCGATACGCTGCTGATCGATAGCTCGACCATCGATGTTGAAACCGCGCGCGCGGTCTCTGAAAACGCCACCAAAGCCGGGCTTAAAATGATCGATGCCCCGGTTTCAGGCGGTGTGGCCGGGGCGCAGGCGGGCACCCTTACCTTCATGGTGGGGGGTAATGAAACGGCTTTTGATGCCGCCCAGCCCTATTTATCGATCATGGGGGCCAAAATCATCCATGCGGGCGATCCCGGCAATGGGCAGGCGGCCAAATTATGCAATAATATGCTGCTGGCCATTTCCATGATCGGCGTGTCCGAAGCCTTTTCCCTTGCCCGCAGGCTGGGGCTGCCGGATCAGAAATTTTTCGATATCGCCAATACATCATCGGGGCAGTGCTGGTCTTTAAGCAGCTATTGCCCGGTTCCCGGCCCTGTTCCCTCTTCGCCCGCCAATCGCGATTATCAGCCGGGCTTTGCCGTGGATATGATGCTCAAAGATTTAAAACTTGCTAAAGAAGCCATCGAAGCGACGGCAACTGATGCAAAACTGGGTATTCATGCCTTCGATATTTATTCTAAACTCTCGGCAGATGGGCAAGGCGGACGTGACTTTTCAACCATCTTTCCCATGATTGAAAAAGAGAAATAGAATAAAAATATCGCTAAATTTCCAGCAAAAGCACCATAAGGATTAAGTCTTTTTTGTAGTTTTACTCCTAAATTTTGCTGGAAACTTTGGATTCTCAGGAGACAGACGGCATGACCATGCAGCCGGGCACGGCGGGATTGATCGGCGACGAAACACCCGAAGCCCAGACAAAGGCCCTTTTCCTCGATTGTTTGGCATTGGTCGAGCGCTTGCACAGGCGGCTGCTCGATGTGCTGAAAGATCATCTTGATCGCGAAGGCTGTTCCGATCTCAATCCGGTGCAGGCGCTTTTGGTTTATAATATCGGCGAGCATGAAATGACCGCCGGTGAATTGAAAAGCCGGGGCTATTATCAGGGCTCCAATGTGTCTTATAATCTTAAGAAACTGGTCGAGATGGGCTATATCGATCATCAGCGCGCCGAACATGATCGCCGGGCCGTGCGCATTTCACTTACCGATCGCGGCTATAAAATCCGCAAGCTGATCGATTCCATGTATCTGGAACAGCTCGATGAACTGCTGCAGGATGGGCTGATCAATTCCGATGAAATGATCGCACTGCGCCGCAATCTTCGCAATCTGGAGCGCTTCTGGAGCGATCGCCTGCGCTTTGCCATTTGAGCCCATCATCAAAGGCTTGGCTGCGACAATTGATCCGAGGGTGGTTTGCGCCCTTGTTTCCCTTCATTGCTTTATGATTATATGATAGCAGATCGTGTTTGGGTTGGTCGATAAGCTGCGTGGTGGGCCATAGCATGGCCTCTGCACAAACGCTGGCCAGCCTTAAACATGCCGCCAATAAAGCAGCCGACGAAGCGGGCAAGAATATGGATTATGAGCGGATATTCTCGGATGCGATTTCTGCCGTGAAGGCAGAAGGCCGCTATCGTGTTTTTGCCGATATCGTCCGTCGTCGCGGCGAATTTCCCCGCGCTGATCGCTTTGGCACCGGCGATGATGGCCAGCCGCTTGGCGATAATGCCCGCCCGGTTACGGTGTGGTGTTCCAATGATTATCTGGGCATGGGCCAGCATGAAACGGTGATCAGGGCAATGCACGAAGCTCTGGATCATTGCGGAGCCGGTGCCGGGGGCACCCGCAATATCGCGGGCACCAATCATTATCATGTGATGCTGGAACAGGAACTGGCCGATCTCCATGGCAAAGAGGCTGCCCTGCTCTTTACATCGGGCTATATTTCCAATGAAGCGACGCTGTCTACTCTTGCCCGGCTTTTGCCCGGCTGCATCGTTTTTTCCGATCAATTCAACCATGCGTCGATGATCCAGGGTGTTCGCCAATCCGGTGCGGAAAAACACATCTTTCGCCATAATGATCTGGAACATCTTGAAGATCTGCTGGCCGCAGCCGATCCGGCCCGGCCCAAGCTGGTGGCCTTTGAATCCGTTTATTCCATGGATGGCGATATTGCGCCCATTGGGGCCATTTGCGATCTGGCCCAAAAATATGGTGCCATGACCTATCTGGACGAGGTTCATGCCGTAGGGCTTTATGGCCCCCGTGGCGGCGGGATTGCCGATCGCGATGGGGTGATGCATCGTCTGGATGTGATCGAAGGCACGCTGGGCAAGGCTTTTGGCGTGATGGGCGGCTATATCGCAGCCAGCCAGGCTTTGGTGGATGTGGTGCGGTCTTATGCTTCAGGCTTCATTTTCACCACGGCCCTTGCCCCGGTTCTGGCGGCGGGCGCTTTGGCAAGTGTCAGGCACCTGAAAAACAGCGGGATCGAGCGTCAGCAGCATCAAAAGCAGGCCGCTCTGTTAAAGCAAAAGCTGGCGGATGCGGGTTTGCCGGTGATGCCATCGGAAAGCCATATCGTACCTTTGATGGTGGGCGATCCGGTGATGACCAAACATGTCACCGATGATCTGCTGGATGAATTTGCCATTTATGTGCAGCCGATCAACTATCCCACGGTTCCCCGGGGCACGGAACGCTTGCGGCTCACCCCCGGCCCCATGCATAGTGAAGCCATGATGGATGATCTGGTCTCGGCCCTTGGCAGCATATGGGAGCGTTTGAAGCTGCGACGCGCTGCCTGATTTTTTGGAAAATCCCGATGGGAAAATCTGAGTCCTATCTGATTGAATTTATCTCATCGGGCAAAGCCTTGAAGGTCACCGCCGTTGATCCTGAAAGCGGCACGGAAGCCAGCATCGTTGGCGATCCCAAAATGAGCCGCGATGCGCTCTCAAAACTCGCCGTGCAAAAGCTGCTTTATGTGATGAACAAGGCTAGAAATGATCAGGACGATGACCGCCCCGGCATCCTTGTCTAAGCCATCCAAGATCACGAAGCGGGGCTTTCTTCATTCCCCCCACTTTATTCGTCAGCCAGGCCCCCAAGCCCAAACCTTCGCTATGCCAAAAGAGCTTGGATGCGCGCCTCCACGATCTTGATATGGCTGGTGATGGTCCAGAGCATGGCCTTGAAAGATGAGGCGCATTCCTAAGCCGTAAACTCATAAACGGAATTCCCAAAGCGTCGCGTTTATGATTCATATTTTCCTGAAGGGAGATATGGATGAGCCGTCGCCGATATGAACTGACTGACTTTGAATGGTCGATCATCGAACCCCTGCTGCCGAACAAGCCGCGCGGTGTGCCGCGTGTTGATGACCGGCGGGTTCTGAACGGCATCCTGTAACGCTTTCGAACGGGCTCGCCATGGGCTGATATTCCCGAGCGATATGGTCCCTATACCACCTGCTATAACCGGTTTGTCCGATGGCGCAAGGCCGGGGTCTGGGATCGCCTTCTGGCTGCCATCAGCAAGGCTTATGATGGCGATATCGTGATGATCGATAGCTCTTGCGTCCGCGTCCATCAACATGGAGCCAGCGGAAAAAAGGGGGCTCTGTCGATGGTTGCATGGGCCGTTCCCGAGGCGGCCTGACCACCAAGATCCATGCTCTTGTGGATGCCGAGGGCCTGCCGGTCAAATTGTGCCTGACGCCGGGACAGGCGCATTGGGTTAGCGCCTGCTATTTATTATAACCCATTGTATTATAGCGTAAATTGGCGGAGCGGGAAGTCTGCTGCGAACCCGTCTCGCCCCAAAGCCGGGATCATTTCCCTGTTTTGGTTAGAAACAGGGTTTTTTTGTTCTTTTCGGCTCAAGATCGGATTTTTTCCAAGACTTAAAGATATATCTCAGTGGTTTAGGGGTTGATTTCTTATGTTCCTAAACAGGGAATATATGTTCTGGTTCCACCATAAAACAGGGAATACGCAGAGCGAAAGAGCGATCCGACGCAAGTGGGATAAGAATGCAGAAAGCGCCCATGGCACGGGCCCGTGCAAGCTGGTTGCCCTGGTGCCTTGGCGGCGGGTCGTCTAAAAAGCATTAAATCTGTGTCGCTATTGCCCTCGCCTCTGCCAGCCCTCGCCCATGCCTGCCTGCCGATCCAAGCTACGCCCTTTCGATATAGAAGTGGGATATTTGCGCCTGAGGCGAGACGAAAGTGGGACAAATGATATCGAAGTGGGACAAATTCCTGACAAAGCGGGACGCGTTTCCGGTCGTTGGGGCTGCGTGCGGGGCCAATGCCGGTAATCCGGGATGGAAATGGCAAGGCTGATCGATGATCCGGTAGCAATGGCAAGGAGAACAGCCACGCACCCTACCCGCCATTGCGGTAACCATAGACGCCCCCGCGGTAGGGTCAAGTGATCCTGGATGCGCCGGGGCAGTCGAATCGTTCGGAGCAATTCGGGCAAAAATTACGCTCATAAAACAGAAAAACGGCCCGGAAAGCCTCGCGGCGAGCAAAATTTTTTCACTTTTTTTGTCTGCTCGAAACCGGCTAGATTTTTTTAAAGCCGTTTAAACGCCTTTTAAAGTCCTTTTAAACGACGCGTTAAATATTTCCCCACAATATTCACAAATTACGATCATTTGCTAAAAAATATGTCATTGCATTCATGAATTTCCTTGCCGAAAAATATTCGCGTTTCTTTCATTTGAAGCGAGGACATCATGATCTCTACCTACCAGATCACGGACCATCCCGTGCGAACATTACGGCCCTATCCCCGAAACGCCCGGCGTCATTCCAAAAAGCAAATCCGCCAGATCGCCGACAGTATTGAGAAGTTCGGATTTACCAATCCGGTACTGGTGAGTGACGATGGCGAGATCATTGCCGGCCATGGCCGGGTTGAGGCGGCGAAGCTGCTGGATATGAAGACCGTGCCCACGGTGGCGCTTTCCCATCTCTCGGCGACGGAACGACGCGCCTATGTGCTGGCCGACAACAAGCTCGCCTTGAATGCCGGCTGGGATCAGGACCTGCTTGCGCTCGAGCTTCAGGGCCTGATCGATCTCGACTTCGATGTGGAGATCACAGGCTTTTCCCTCTCGGAGATCGACCTCGTCCTTGACGAGGCCCGCGAACGGGCGCCGGACATGGATGATGCGCCGGAGGACCGAATCCCAGCGATTTCCGGAACGGCCGCAAGCCGCACCGGCGATCTTTGGCAGTTGGGTCGTCACCGGTTGATATGCGGTGACGCACGCAAGGCTGCGGACTATGCGACCTTGCTCGATGGTGCGTCCGTGGATCTGATATTCACCGATCCGCCCTATAATGTCCCCATCGACGGCCATGTCTGTGGCCTGGGTCGCATTCGTCATGCGAACTTTGCTATGGGCGTGGGCGAGATGTCCGATGATGCCTTTACCGCTTTCCTTGCCGAAACCCTGGGCCAGATGGCCGCCGTCTGTCGGGACGGTGCCATCGCTTTTGTATGCATGGACTGGCGGCATATGGGCGAGCTTTTGGCTGCCGGCAAGTCGGCTTTCACGGAGTTCAAGAACCTCTGCGTCTGGAACAAGACCAATGGCGGCATGGGCAGTTTCTATCGCTCCAAGCACGAGTTGGTATTCGTCTTCAAGCTGGGAACCGCGCCCCATATCAATACATTCGGCCTCGGCGATACGGGGCGCTATCGCACCAATGTCTGGAACTATCCCGGCATCAGCAGCTTGTCGGCCAAAAGAAGCGAGGAACTCGCCATGCACCCCACCGTCAAGCCGGTGGCTCTGGTCGCCGATGCCATCAGGGACTGCTCGAAGCGCGGGGACATCGTCCTCGACGCCTTTGGCGGCTCCGGCACCACACTCATTGCCGCGGAAAAGACGGGGAGACGTGCCCGTCTCATCGAATATGACCCCCATTACTGCGACACCATCCTTCGCCGGTTTGAAGCCGTCACCGGCAAACAGGCCGTTCTGCTTGAAAGTGGTGAGACTTTCGAGGACGTGGCCGAGCGCCGCAAAACATATGAGGAGGCCGCAACGGATCACCGGAAAGAGCCAGCATCTGCAAATAACTCATCGATCCCAGACAGTCAGAAGGCCTGAGCAATGACACAGCCCAAGAAACCCGATAGCGACAAGGTGGGATACGGCCAGCCGCCAAAGGCCAGCCGCTTCAAAAAAGGCCAGTCCGGAAACCCCCAGGGTCGGCCGCCCAAACCCAAACCGCAACCGCCGAGACTGACTGATCATCTGTTCGACAGCTTTCTCGAGGAAGAAGCTTATCGCCCTGTACAATTACGTGAAAACGGCAAGACGATCCAATTGCCAGCGGTCCAGGCGGTCATACGCGCACTTATGGTCAACGCGGCCAAAGGCAACCGGCTCGCACAAGTTCAATTTCTGGATATCCTTGAACGCAAGGAGATCCAATATACGTAAATCAAGGTGGAGCGATATGTTCGCCTCGAAGCGCTCAAACGCAAAGGCGAAGCGGCCATTGCGGAGGCTAAAAAGCGGGGAGAAAAGCCGCCTGCCCTCTACCCCCATCCCGACGATATCTTGCTCGATTCCGTCCAAAGCATGGCCTACGTTTTTGGGCCGGAAAGCCCGGAAGAGATGCCACGATTTCGCAAGGGCGCCCTTTGCCGGGACATATTTCTGGCTCGCTACGCCAAATCCCATAATAAAAATATATCGGAGATGACCACAGAAGAGCAGTATACTGTTGGAATGCTATTGTTTCTGGCTCAAGAGGTGAACGAAAGCCTGCCGCCGAGTATGCAATACAGTGAAAACGACCAAATCGACTTTGTCATGGACTGGTCCGGGCTTTCCGAAAAGAAATTCACAAAACGCTTCACAGCGCTTTTGCTCGACTTCAGGTCCATGCCCCCTGATCCACAGACCGTCCTCGAGGAACGCCGCAAGAAGAATGCATTCCTTGGCGTCCTCAGCGACAGCATCATGGGTGCCGCGAACCAACTCTTGAAGGAGGAAAATGAGATGCCCCTAGATTTATAGACGCTTTGCTTGGTAACTATGGAACCAAGGAGAAGCACAGATGTCATCGCAAAA